>JAZSGQ010000095.1:0-8250 GCA_045532805.1 Eubacteriales bacterium | reverse complement strand
TTTGAAGGGCAAATCGACGTACGTGCTTCGGTAAATTTCCTTGCAATATCCGCATATTGCCGCGAAAATTTATCTTGTCCGTCCTGCCGATTTGCCCCTTCAAAACTCTTCGACCCCAAAGCTTTGATTTTTGTGTGATTTTGGTGCTTGGCGTGCGCCGCCAAGTGTGGACTTTGCAAGAGCGGCAAGTGCCGAAAGCACCAAAAAGCAACGCTTTAGGGCGGGTTCGGATCATTCCCTCTTGCCTAGCCGCACGGGAGTCGAACACATAAGGTTTGAAAGGATAGGTTGCCACCAATCTGTGCCGCATTTTTCTTAAATATCCGCATATTCCTCAAAAAATGCGACTTGCCTTGGCGGCAATCTATTCCTTTGAAACTGCAATGCACCCTGCGGCAAATCAATTTCCGATGGATTTTGCCGTGGCAAGACGCAGACAAGTGCGGACTTTTCAAGACTTGACGCGTCAAAAGACGCGAAAATTTATTGCCGCAGGGCTTATGGATTCGATTCCCGTGCGGCTAAAGGAGTTCTCAATGAAATCTATTCTTTTGATCGGTATGGGAAAATTTGGCCAAACACTTGGCCTTCAGCTTCTCGCTATGGGCGATCAGGTGATGATCGTAGACAAAAGCGAGGACAAAATCAATCAACTCGCTCCCAAATATGCGGATGCGCTGATCACCAACTGTATGAACGAGGACAACCTCCGTTCTCTTGACATTCCGTCGTTTGACTCCTGCGTGGTCGCGATCGGCGATGATTTTCAGTCCTCGCTGGAGATCACGTCCCTTCTCAAGGAGCTGGGCGCCAAGCACGTGGTGTCCAAGGCAACCACTGAGATTCAACGCAAATTCCTTCTGCGAAACGGCGCGGACGAGGTCATCTATCCCGACTACGACAGTGCCGAGAGATTGGCCGTAACGCTCCACTCAAGACAAGTATTCAATTACATTCAGCTCGACAGCAAGAACTCCATTATGGAGGTGGCCGTCCCCGCACGCTGGGCGGGCAAGACGCTCTCCGAGGTCAATCCCCGTAAAAACTTCGGCCTCAACCTGCTGACCGTGCGCAAAAAGGACGTCATCATCTCCTCGCTGGATGCCAACTACGTCTTTGAGGCGGGCGACCACATGCTCGTTTGCGGTATCACCGAAAACATCCTGAACTTTACGAACAAAAATCCGTAGCTGCACGGGAGTCGAACGCGCAAGGGCTTACGTGTTCGATTCCCGTGCAGCTACACAAAAGAGACACCCGATATCGGGTGGCTCTTTTGCTGTTTTCTTATGTTTTCTGATTGGGTGTGGCAAGGTCGCTATACTGCCAAAAGCCGCTCGGCTCTCGGCGCAAGCGTATCTCTGCAAGACTCTCGATCTCGGCACGCTCGCCCGAAAGATACGCGTGGATCAGCTCAATCGCCGTGTCACAACGCGCCGCGACACCCGCATAACGCACGTCCATATGGCTCCAACCAAAAGTGCTGTTGTGCGCCAGCCAGATCGCCTTATGCTCACGGTGCACTGCCTTGGTCTTTTCCTTCAGTGCGGGCAGCAGCAGGTCTGCGATCTCGGCAAGGCAAGCGCGGTCACCGTGTTGGTAGGCCGTGTGCAGGCGCTCTGCGATCCGCGTTTTGTCAGCCAGATACGCAAACACACACCGCGCGTGCTCGTACAGATAGCGCCACGGGTCCTCGGGGCGCTCCTGCACCCACGCACTCATACGCTGTGCGGCGGCCGCATAGTGCTCGCTCAACGCGCGCTCCTGCACGTGCGTATCGTACAAGCCCTCCAGAATATCCTGCCAGAACAGCGCCTTGCCAAGGAAGCGCTCACGGAAGCAGGCGTCGTAGCGTGTGGGATCTTCAAAGCTGTTATGATAGTCACTCATCGCAAGGAAAGCATCGAAATCTCCACCCGTGCAGGCCTCAAATCGGGAGCGAAGCAACGATTTGTCCACGGTCGTATGGTAGCAGCACTCCGCGAAATACGACAGTCCGAGCAAATTGGCAAACCAATCGCATTCGGCATTGTCGTTGGTCCAGATTGTCAAGATCACCTCACGCACATCGTGGTTGCGGCAGGCGTTCAGCGCGTATTCGATCGTTTCCATCGCATAGTGATTCTCGGGGAAGTGTCCGCACCAGCTCCAAAGACCGCCCGCATAAATGACCTTGCGGCCCGTGGCCTTGTGCGAGCGGAGCATATAATCGTCGGCAAAGCGACGGCGCTCGCCGTAATTCCAGTACACCAGCTCCACGCCCTCGGGAATCCCCTTGATGACCTCGTCGGGGAGCATACACTTGTCGGGGTTGCTGCCGTAGGAGGTGCCACTGCTGCGATAGTACATATCACTCCACATCATGGGTTGCAGGCCGTGCTTTTGGGTGATCCCGATCAGCCGCTCCATATACTCGGCAAAGATCTGGGGTGCGGGAACGTATCCGTGTCTGTTCATAAACACGCCGCGGCCCATATCGTCCGCCTCGTCCATACCGATATGGATACGGCGAGAACGGAAGCACGCGCTGATCTCGCCGATCAGTCTATCAAGGAAGGCAAAGGTCTTCTCCTCGCGCGCAAGCAGTACCGAGCTCGTGTCCTTGATGGGCGATGCCTCGGGCCAGGTAAGATAGCGCTCCATATGTCCGTAGCATTCAACGCAGGGAATGACCTCAATGCCGAATCCGTAGGCATAATCGTCAACGGCACGGAGCTGATCGGGCGTGTATCTGCCGCGCATATAGCCGAAATAGGGGTGATCCGTGAGCGTGAATACATCCTCGGTGTAAAGCATCACCATATTGTAGCCCATCACGGCAAGCGCGTCGATCATACGGCAGACCGTGTCGACCGTAGGCACGCCGTTGCGCGATGCGTCGATCATCACACTCAGCGTTTCAAAAAAGCTGTCCTCGAACACCTCAAACCGATCCGATCTTCTCGCGTGCTCACAAAGCACGCCAAGCTCACGGTAAAACAGATGTGGCGCTGTGTAATATACGGTGGCCTCACCGTTTTCCAAGGAGACGCCGTTGCGATCTCCCTGTACGCCGCGCACGCGAATGCCGTCTCCGACGGCAAAGCGGAGAAGATCCTTGAGGCGGAGCACGGTAGCCATGTCGGCACCCTCCTCAAACGACAGGTAAAGCAATTTTCTCTTTGCCATAGATTTATCTCCTTGCTTTGTAAAACTAGACCCTATTTTATCATAAAAGGAACGGGTTTGCAAGGGTTTTCTCAACATTTTTCCATCACGGTGGGAATGAATTGCGCGGCAAGCGCGCCGCGTCGGCGCTTGAGATAAAAATAGCCGATCACGCAAAAAAGCAGAGTCCCCGCGAGGTTGACCGCAAGATCGACCATCGTGTCGGCAAGGCCGATATCCAGATACCCCGAAATCTCCACCCGTTCTCCGCCTTTTGTGACGATCACCGTGCTTGCGATCTCCGTGATATGCGTCACGCGTTCCCCCGTTCCATTCGGAAGAGTCACCGTGTGTATCCCCGTCAACTGGGTGTCTTTTTGCATATCGGTGTGCAGGAGCATATCCACACTGTACTCAAAAAGTTCCCAGAGTGCGCCGACCGTCATCGAAAAGCAAAAGGCCACAAACGTGATGAGAAACGGTGGGTAGGATCGCGACTTTTTGCGCGAGCGCTCTGTAAGCGCCACAAGGCAGAAACCAAAGGCCGCAAACATAAAGCCGTTGCAGGCGTGCAGAATATCGTCCCACCACGCAAAACGCTCGTAAAACCCCGCGATCTCGCCGAGCACCCCCGCGCAGAACACGAACATGTAGGCAAGGATCTCCAGTGTGGTGGGCAAATGAATGCGAAAATTCTGTTCCGCCAAGGGCGGCAAAAGCAACAAAAAAAGCGTCAACGTCCCCGTGAAAACGCGATTCCAACGATGGAAAACGGCGCTGTGCACGATGATCGCAAGCACGCACAAGAAAAGCATCGCAAGCACCGCAAACGCATATCGATCGGCACGAATTCCCGCAAAGAAAGCGGCAAGACGCGGCCTTTTTTCTCCTCGCGGTCCCCTTTCGTTTGGCATACGCTCCCCTCCCCGTTTTTCAAAGTATAGATAAGTATGGCACAGCAGAGTGCGCTTTAACGCTTTTTGAAGATCAAATTTGCAAAAGCGGTTACAAAAATGCAAAAAACTGTTGACAAAGCGCCGCATTTTTGTTACAATAAGCGTAGAGTAACCAAAAACCGCCGGAAAGGATTTGGATCACTATGAAAATTCGTGTTCTTTGCCTGTTGCTTGCACTGCTTCTTTGCGCAGGCATGATTTTTGTTTCTTGTAACGACACCCCCGACGAGCCCGACGACACCCCCGTAACCGAGGACGAGGGCAAGAAGGGTGAGATCATCGTACAGGGTGCTCCCGAAGACGCCACTGTCAACGTACCCGGCCAGAAGGTCGACGGCTTCAGCAAGCCCGAATAATCCAAAAATGCCAAGAGTGCACTGTGTCGCGGACACAGTGCGCTCTTTTTTTGCATACTTTTGCTTTGGCGGGAAAGAATAGAAACGAATCCCAAAAAAGGAGGAGAAAACATGGCACAGATCACAGAAAAAGAACTGTCCGCCCTCGGTGACCTGCTGAATTTCGAGCAGAACATCGTTGCCAAGTACAAGGCCGCGGCCGAAATGACGCAGGACTCCGCATTGAAGGACTGCTACACCCAACTGGCCGGGCGGCACCAACGACATTTTGACGAACTCTATACCAACCTCAAGTAAGGAGAAACAAAATGAACTGTTCACAGAATTGCACGTACGGCGACAAGGAATGGATGACGGATCTTCTCTTCACCGAAAAGCACCTGGCCAGTCTGTATTGCGGCTTTGTGTCGGAGGCCGCCACGCCCGAGGTCTTCCGCACGCTCTCCTCGCTGCTCGAGGACACGCACTCGGCACAGCAGGGACTGTTCCAGAATATGAGCAACCGTGGCTGGTACCCCACCACCAAGGCGGAGGAGCAAAAGATCACTCAGGCAAAGCAGAAATTCGGCACCGCTGTTACGGCATAAAAAAAGCCCCCGTCAGGGGGCTTTTTTGCTTTTTACATCGAATCCAGCGTTTCCACGCGGCCGTCCTCCAGACGTATCTTGCGCAGTTCCAAGGGTGCAAGCGTCAGTGTTTCGGGGTGCTCACCCACAGGGTCGATCACCGCGAGCGCAGGCATATCGAAACCGGTGTTGAGCAAGTAAATCACGTTGTCGCCGTAAATCGCATAGCGAACCTCGGAGGGCACCTGCACGAGCGGCTTGTCCCCCGTCGCACGCAACAATTCGCGCACAAGCATGCGGTACATCGGATAGAGTGCATCGTTGCCCGCATAGTCGGTGGCCGTAAGGAAGATCACGTGACCCTTGCCCTTTGCGTGCTCGATCACCGTGGGCGTGAGAGGCTCTCGATTGTGCGCAAAACTGTCGGACAGCATCGCACAAACGGTAGCGTCCACGGGCTTCACCTCGGCATAGTGTACGTTGCCGCAGGAGTAAATGGGATCGGCGGGCGAGAGTTTCGGGAAGGGATAGCACACGTTGGGCACGGCGCTTTCCGCCACAAAACGGTGACCGTAACCCGAGCAGGTGATTTTGTCCGTCATCACGCAACCGACCAGTTCCCGAAGGTCTCCGCCCTTCGGGTAGGTGGGCGTGCCACCGCGCACGGGATTGGTGTTCAGATGCGCCGCCGTAATGAGGAGTTTGCCGCCGTTCTCCACGTATGCCACGAGTTTTTCGTAAAGTTCGTCGGTCATGGTGTTCCAGCCCACGAAGATCAGGCACTCGTAGCGTTGCATTGCCTGAAGGGGTGCGGCGGCGGGCAACACGTCGTAACTGCCGTCGGGAGCACCCGCAGATACGTCAATTCCCTCACGGGCGTAGCAATCGACCTCCCACCAGTCGCGCTTTTTATTGATGTCCTTGATGATGCGCCAGGTGTGCTCGGCATCGCCGTAGGCCCAGTCCTTTTTGAACTGACTCCAGACGTAACCGCCGCCCCAGCCGCCACTGTAACTGTCCAGATTGCCCTGCACAAAGGCCACGCGCGTGCGCGGTCCGCCCGCAGGGCGCTGATCAGACGTCATCTTATCGGCAAGACGGTAGAAACAAGCGTTGCACTCCCTTGGAATCTCATGCTCGGCGGGCAGATCCTCGCCATAGGAAAGGATATGGGAGGCACCGCTTTCCAAACAAAACAGGCGCGAGCCCGCAAGGTAGCAATACTTGTAGATCAGCTCAAAGCGCTTGCGCTTCAAGGCATCGAAATGGCGAATGCCCGAATACCATTCGTGCGCGATGTAGGTGCCCCACAAGGGTGCGTCCACAGCACGCGCCGTACCGCGCAGAGCGGGGATCACCAGTTCGGGATTGGCGCAGGGCGTTTCCGCAAAGGGAAGATCGACACCCGCCTCCATATTGTAGTTATTGAGCATGGTTGCTTCCACAGACGCGATATGGTCAAGTCCCAACCAGTGCGCCGTGTCGGAAAATCCGCTGACCGTTTTGAGATAGGCCTCCTTGGCCGCTTGCATATCGGGCGCGTCCTGTGCGGGCATCTCGTGATTCCGATAACTCGTGGTATAATAGCCTGGTAATTTGCAAGCAAAGGAACTGCCCGTTTCGCCCAGCATATCTCCGAGAAAATAGTGCCCCGCGATCTCCTTTAATTTCAGCACCGTTTCGGGGGTTAAGTGACTTCTCTGCCCTGCGGGCGGGTTTTGAATGGCATACAGGAAAATGAAATACATCTTGCGGTCAGCCATAAACTGCGCCCATTCCAGATAGTAGTGCTCGGGGATCTTGCGCTCTGCAGGCGGGCGAATGGTCACAAAGTTGATACCGTGTGCCGCGCATTCGCGCAACTCGTCCATGATTTTTTCTTCGAAAAACCCGTGCTCCCCCACGTGCAAGCCGTACAGGATCTCATCGTGTTGCATAGTCGTCACACTTCCCTTTCTTTGAAAAGCAGACTGACACCGCAATGCGATGCCAGTCTGCTTAATATTCTTTACTCCTCGGGGATTTCCTCGTCGGCAGATTCCTCTGCCTCCTCGCACTCCTCACACTCGGCCTCTTCCGCCTCGTCTGCCTTGATGGCCTCCAACTCGTCGAACAGTGCGTCGATGGCGGCGATCACCTCAAGTTTTTCGGCTTCCAGATCCTCCTCGGTGTGCAGATCGCGATACACGATCTCACCCAGTTTTTCATATTGCTCGTCAATACGGATCTGCAGTCCCTTCTTCTTCACGGATGCGGCTGCGTTGTCGCAGGTTTCCTCAACCTTGTTGCCCACGCGGATTGCCACGCGGCGTACCTTTGCGCAAAAGCGGTTAAATGTAGACATATCCTGCCTCCTTCTTAAGTTCCTCAATATCAGTATATCGCAAAATTTTCAAAAAGTAAAGTCCCTTGCATAAATTTTCTTGCGCGCGGAAAAAATAGTGAGGAGCAAAGGAGGGACCTTGTATGAATATGGATAAAAAGACCTATGCACGCTACGTGGACGCACGCGCGCCGCGCTCCCCGATCCTCAAAAACTGTCTGCACGCCTTCCTTGTGGGCGGCGGTATTTGCCTCTTGGCCGAGGGCATGATCCAACTGCTCATGCGTTTCCCGGGGCTCCCCCGCGAGGAGGCAAGCGCGTGGAGTTCGATCGCACTGGTGCTGGTCGCGGTCACACTCACCGCCATCGGCGTATTCGATAAGATCGCCAAGTTTGCGGGCGGCGGCACACTGTTACCCATCACGGGCTTTGCCAACGCCGTGGCCTCCCCTGCCATCGACAGTCGCTCCGAGGGATTTGTGCTTGGCGTGGGTGCTAAGATCTTCACCGTGGCAGGTCCCGTGCTCTTGTACGGCACCGCCGCAGGCGTGATCTACGGCTTGATCTACTGGATCTGCCTCATCAGCATCACATAAAAATTTTCTCTCTTGACATCTTCTCACGGCTGTGCTATAATATGGGGGTACAAAACCTAACACACCCCCATATTGGGATGTCGCCAAGCGGTAAGGCACCAGACTTTGACTCTGGCATCTTCGCTGGTTCGAATCCAGCCATCCCAGCCAAAACAAAAGACCACCTCGCGGTGGTCTTTTGTTTTGGCCTTGGTTGTCTGATTCGACCCAGGCACGTGCTTTGCACGTGCGCTGGTGCGAGTATGCACCGCAGAGCGACGCCCGCTCGCGAGGCGGCGGCAAGGTGCAGACTTTTCGCGCAACGCG
>JAZSGQ010000011.1:0-9410 GCA_045532805.1 Eubacteriales bacterium | reverse complement strand
CTTTCCGCCAAATTCAAAGTGGATTGACGATGCCTCGACCGTTTCACCGCCGACGTGAAATTTGTCAACCGGCAAAAACACCGAATTTCCGACAATTCCAATCACTGCGACTTTACTCATAGATGCTTCACCTTTCCGAGATACAGATCCTCAAGCACCACATTGTGGGCGCGGCCGCCATCTACATTTCCGCTGAGATAGATCGGGGGAACTGTTCCGTTCTCCAGCGCAAGCTTTGCACCGTTGATCAGGCAGGTGTTCAGAATAAAGCAGCCCGTCGCGGTGGAAAGTCCGCCCATCTTCGCGTCTCCGACGTCAATGCAGGCGTCGCCGTAGGGAACCTTGCAGTCGATGGCAACGTCCACGTGCTCGTGCAGTCTGCCGCCGCGCTCGTAGTAAGCCGAGGAGGACACACCGACCGAGGGCACGCCCGCCGCTTTTGCGGCGTCGCCCATCTCCACGGGCACCTGATTCTTGCCCGATGCCGAGAAGATAAAGATCATATCCTTGTCAGTGGGCACGTAGCGGCGGAAGACCTCGGGCGCGATCCCCGACATCTTCTCCATGCGCGAGGACTTTGCCCCGCCGTTGTGAAGCATCAGGTCGGTATCGAGCATCGGCGACACGTTGGCAAGGCCGCCCGCACGGTAAAAGGCATCAAGCCCGGGCAGGTGCGAGTGTCCGCAACCGAACACGAAAATAAGGCCGTCCTGCTCGATCGTCTTGGCAACAAGCGCAGTGGCACGTTGCATCGCCTCGCGCTCCTCGCTCTCAATGCGAGTGAGCGCATCGACGATCTTCTCTAAATATTCACTCATTTCTTCAGCACGCGCTTGTAGTTCTCACCGATGGCGTCCCAGAGTTTGATGGGATCGGGAGCAGCCACCACGGTGCCAAGACCGCCGCGATAGGTCCAGGTAGCAAGACGGTCCACGCCCATCTCCTCGTACATATTGACCACGTGATCGATCTGTGCGAAATCCTCAGGCTGTGCGTTGTAGCCCATCAGCCAACGCTCGGACTGCTTGCCGTACTTCTTCGCCATGCGCACGGTGCGCTCGGTGATCTCACGGAAGAAGGAATCGGGCAAGGTCCAATTGATGATGGTGGTGGAGAACACGTCAAAGTAGGGGCAAGCGGCAACCATATCCCAGTTGTCGTAGCCGCGCAACTCGGTGACGTAGTAGGTGTTCTTGGTGGCGTGCACACAGCAGGTGATCTCAAGGTTGGGGTTATACTCCTTGAGTGCCTTGGAGCAATCTGCCAGCGTCTTGAGTGCCTCGCGCCAACGGAACTGCTTCACGTCGTCGTTCATGAACTTGGGCATCTCGTAGCCGTAGTACTCCTCAAACTTCTTCATGCACTCGGGGCAACGGCAAGCCCAGTCGTCACCCGCGCCGCCCGTGATGGAAGCGTAGGACTTGGGATACGCGTAGTGGGGCTCGTCCCAGAAGAAGCCGTCGACCTCGGTGTCGCGTGCGAGCTTCAGGCAAATGTTGGTGAAGTAATCGCGGAAGGCGTTGGTGTTGAAGCAAGCGGCATTCAGCACCTCACCCGTGTAAGCGGATACCTGGCGGTGGTGAATGTTGTTCTGCAGGAACAGACTCACCTGCTCGCCGCCGAAGTACTTGCCGATGCCCCACGGGTCGGCAATGCAACGAAGGCCGACCTTGTGCGCGGTCTTGACGATGTTGTTGATGTTGGGGAACCAGAAGTCCATATCGAACTCGGTGATGGCAAGGATCACGGTATCACAGCCGTGCTCCTTCATTTCGATAAAGTCCTTCTCTGCGTGCTCTACGTAGTTGAGACCGTAGTAGCTGATCGCGGTATGCTTGATTGCCATAGTATGTATACTCCTTTTCGTTTTTGGGGACTGTCGCAATCCCTCTCATCTTAATTGTAACCGCGCCACGTACGTATCGCAACCCACAAAACGAAACAAAAGGTTTGAATTTCGCAACAACCATTTCTGCCTTATTCGTAGAATAAGGGGGGATTCCCTGCTCGGAAAGGTTGACAAATCAAAGGTCGCGTGCTATAATGAAACCATGTTCCACTCTGAAAAATTCTTTTTCGAGGTGCTCTCGGTGCTGGAGCTTTCCTGGGAGGAAAACACCGCCTTTGCCCGTGCGCGCCCCTATCACGCGCTCTCCTTGCGTCTGGAGGGAGATGCGTATTTCACCCACAAGGGCCGTGTACTGCACACGCAGAAAAACGAACTGGTCTTCGTGCCGCGCGGCTGTGAGTACACCATTCAGTCCAGAAAAAAGGAGAAGGTGCTGGTCATTCACTTTGATACCGTTGGCAAGGAGTTCGGCGAGATCGAAACGATGCGTCCCATCAACGCGGACGTGTTTCGGGATCTGTTCGAGAAGATACACCGCGCCTGGCATCAGAAATCCATTGGATACGAGCATCGCGTTGACGCTCTCTTTTCGCGCATTTTGGAAAACATCGCCATTCAGGAGTTCCGTGAATCCCACAGTATGAAGCAGGACTTTTCCGCGCTCATCGACTACATTCACGCCAATTTCACCGACCCCGCTCTTTGTGTGGGCTCCTTTGCAAAGAAAATGAACATCAGCACCACCTATCTGCGCCGCCTGTTTGCGCAAAATCTCGGCACCACTCCCTTGCGCTACCTGAACCGCATGCGCATCGAGTACGCCACGGCGCTCTTGCAGTCGGGCTACTATACCGTGGAGGAGGTCGCGGAAATGAGCGGCTTCAACGATCCCAAATACTTCTCCACCACCTACAAAAAACACACGGGGCTCTCCCCCATGCAACAAAAAAATGCAAAATAAAAAAGGAACGGACGTCCGTTCCTTTTTTATTTGCTCCTGAATTTTCTCGCATAGCCGCAACGGCGGCACAGCGTCTCCACCGCGCGGTGCTCGGTGAAGCCGTCGTAGATGTCCCTGGCGCGCTTCGAGGACAAAATGTCCGCCAACGGTGTGGAAAACAGGTTGCCCAGCGCCAGTACGCCGTCCGCGTCCAGACAGCAGGGCACCAAGGTGCCGTCGCACAGCACGCCGACCTGATCGCGCAAGGCGCGGCAAAACAGGCACTCGCTCCCCTCCTTGGCGTCCGTATCGGGCCAGTCAAAGTGCTCGCCCCACTCTAAGAACACCTTGTCGCGCGAGAGTCGCACGCTCTCGCGGTGCGAGGGAGGCCACTCGCCTGGGAAGGCCTCGTGCAGTTTTTGCAAAATATCGCCGTTTTGCTCCTCGCCCTCACCGCCAATATTCCAAAGACGCAACACCGTGATGCACCCTTTTGCCGCCGCGCGCTTGGCAAACGCGATGCAGTTTTCAAAATACGCGGGGTCGGCAAACGCGGCATTCGCGGCGGGCGCGTGCAAAGAAATGCTGATCTTATAGGGCAGATGTGCGAGCAGCTCCTCGCCGCGCGCCGCAAGCAGTGAACCGTTGGTCGTGAGAATGGGATAAAAGCCCTTTTCCCACGCCATTTTTACAAATTGGGGCAATAACGGGTGGAGTAATGGCTCTCCCATCAAGTGAAAATACAAGAACTTGACCTCGCCCGCAAGCCGATCGGTGAGCACGTCAAACTCCTCTCCCGTCATTCTTTTTCTCTCGCGGCGCGTGCCGTGACAGAAGGTGCAGGAGAGATTGCAGATATTCGTGATTTCCAGATACGCCTTGTCGATCATCTTCCCACTCCTTCCTTTTTTCTCATTATACATCGTCTTTAGGTTTTTTTCAACTATATTCACTTAAAAAGTTCATCTCTCGCAGGGTTGACGAAATTTGGCATCTATGATATAATGCAATTGTAAACTGAAAAAACAAAGAGCCCTATCAGGAGGAAACTATGAAGTACTGCACAAAGTGTGGCAAGCAATTGCTGGACGATGCTATCATCTGCGTAGGATGCGGGTGCATAGTCAACCCCACCCCCGCTCAATCATCTTCAGCAGTAAAGCCAAAGCAAGCGACGCAACTGACAAAGGTTGTAAAAAAGCCAAACCAGCCCTCTGCACGCCTATTGGCATTTGAATTGGTCTTTACACTGGCGGTGTTTTTTACATTTTTCTTTTTGTTTTTGTCGATGCTCTATATAGACATTGATTTGGTTCCGGACACGGGGTGCCTTATCGTTGCACTTGTAACCTCATCGTTAGCGTTTCTTGTTGGTTTTTGCAGTTTCGTGTCAACATTTGTAGAAGAATTGAAAGGCAGGTGGGCGATTGCCGGTATTCAAAAGTTCATTATAGGAATAGCTTCACTAATTCTTTCGATTCTATTTCTCTTCACCTAAACTGACTCTAAATATCAAACAGGGGGACTACATCAAAAACATGAAGTATTGTGCGAAATGTGGCACGGAGATGCTGGACGAAGCGGTATTGTGTGTAAAGTGCGGTAGTTGGGCTACCGATCCCAATGACATCCTGCCAAGAAAAACAGTGCGATCCGCACCCAAGGAACCTAGTACAACGAGCAGAGTTGCGCTGGTATTCATGATCATCGGCACGATACTGACAAGCATTTATACCTTCGCGATCGGCCTTGTATGGTGCTTACCTATGACTATTTCGTATTGCAGAAAAATCAACAATGGCAAGCCCGTTGGTGCGGGCTTCAAAATATGTTCTTTAATTTTTATCAGTGCAATTGCGGGCATTTTAATGCTCTGCGATAAAAACGACTAATATTATAGGCAACGCAACAGTTTTGTTGAGTTGCCTCTTTTTTATCTCTTCCCAAGCATATCGCCTTTTTCACGCTTGACATTTCCCCTCAACAGTATTATAATCAAATCACTATAACGGTATAAGGAGGCATACGATGAAACGTATCAACATCCTTCTTCTGATCCTTGCCCTTCTCATGCTTGCGGTGCTTGGCCTTGCCGCCTGCGGCGAAACGGGCAACGCACCCGATGGCGAGGGCGATGGCAAAGCACCCGACGATGGCGCGCACGCCCATACGTGGGGCGCCTGGACGGTCGTGGCCGAGGCCACCTGTGAGACCGCGGGCAGCGAGGAGCGCACCTGTGCCTGCGGCGAAAAGCAGACGAATCCCCTCTCCCCTCTCGGCCACGACGAGCAGCCGCATGAGGCAAAAACGCCCACGTGCACCGAGGGCGGCTGGAATGCCTACGTCACCTGCTCCCGTTGCGATCACACCACCTACGAGGAGCTTGGTGCAAAGGGCCACGATGAGCAGCCCCACGAGGCAAAAACACCCATGTGCACCGAGGGCGGTTGGAATGCTTACGTGACCTGCTCCCGCTGCTCCTACACCACCTACGAGGAGCTCGGCGCCAAGGGCCACGATGAGCAGCCCCACGAGGAGAAGGAGCCCCCCTGCACCGAGGGCGGCTGGAACGCTTACGTGACCTGCTCGCGCTGCTCCTATACCACCTACGAGGAGCTCGGTGCCAAGGGGCACGATGAGCAGCCCCATGAGGCAAAAACGCCCACCTGCACCGAGGGCGGTTGGGACGCTTACGTCACCTGCTCGCGTTGCGACTATTCCACCTACGCGGAGCGCGGTGCGCTTGGCCACGATGAAACACCCCACGCGGCACAAGACCCCAAGTGCACCAAGATCGGCTGGGACGCTTACGTCACCTGCTCGCGTTGCGACTATTCCACCTACGCGGAGCGCGGCGCGCTTGGCCACGATGAAACACCCCACGCGGCACAGGCACCCACCTGTACTCAGATCGGTTGGGACGCCTACGTCACCTGCTCGCGTTGCAACTACTCTACCTATGCAGAACTTCCCGCCTCGCACAGTTTCTCCACGGACTGGCAATACACGGACGAGGTGCACTACCACGCTTGCACACGCACGGGTTGCATGGCAAGATCGGACGAGGGGGAGCACGTGCCCAACGACACGGCGCTCTGCACCGTCTGCGGCCATCAGGGCAAACTCCCGCCCCCCGTATGGCAGGGTAACGTTGCCACCGCCTTTGCGGGCGGTAGCGGCACCTTCCGCGATCCTTACCTCATTGCAAACGGCGACCAACTCGCCCTGCTTGCCACCCTCATCAACAGCGACAAAAACAACATCTACCACGATCGGTACTACCGTCTCACCAATGATATTGACCTCGGCGGTCTGGAATGGACGCCGATCGGCACCTACTATTACAGCGGCTCCTCCTATTCCTCCAATTGCACCTTTACGGGTGTCTTTGACGGAAACGGCCATACCGTCTCCCATTTCAAGATCACCCAGGTCAAGAACGGCAACGCACGCGACTACGGTCTCTTTGGTAAGATCAGCGGCACGGTCAAGGACCTTGGCATCAAGGACGTCACCGTCAACCTCACGCTCTCCCCCATTTCCTACGTCGGCGGCCTTGCGGGCACCATGTCGGGCGTGGCACTGAACTGCTATGCCGAGGGGGCAACGCTTGCCGTCAACGCATCGAATCGCGTGGAGATCGGCGGCCTCTTTGGCACGGTGACAGGCAAGATGACGGGCTGTCACGCGAGCGCCACCCTTGAGGTGAGCGGCAACGCCACGGCAGGCGGCCTTGTCGGCTCGATCTCCAAAAACGGCTACGCCTATGGCTGTTATGCCACGGGTAGCGTCCGCACCACGGACGGCACCGCCACGGCAGGCGGCCTTGCGGGTCTGATGTCGGGCGATCTTTACACCTCTTATGCCACCGTGAGCGTGGAGGTCACGTCCACGGGCGCCGTGTATGCGGGCGGTCTTATCGGCCGCATCTCCGACAACGGTGCTTCGGTGCGCGATTGCCACGCAAAGGGAGACCTCAACGTGCTCGCAGGCACCGACGTATGCGCGGGCGGCTTGATCGGCTATGCCGGATCCACCTTTGTTTACACCGCCGCACGTTGCTTTGCAACGGGCAACGTGACCGCTGTCGGCGACACGGTCTTTGCGGGCAGTTTCATCGGCGACGCATTGAACACCGACCTTTCCAACTGCTACGCCACGGGTGACGTGGCGGTCACGGCCACCACGGCGAACGTCACGCCCTTCACGGGTGCATCGGCGATCCGTCTGTACGGCTGTTACTACTACGAGGGCCTGACGGTCACGGTCAACGTGTCCAGCGGCCTTGCGAGCAGTAGCGCCATCGCGGCAAGCGCCGCCACGCTGAACAGTGCCGACTTCCACAGAACTACGCTGGAACTGGACGCGACGATCTGGAACGTGGCAGACCTGGACGTGGCACTGGGCAAAGGACTCACACTTGTGATAAAACCGCACGTCCACACCGAGCAACGCACAGAGGGCACGGCACCCAAGTGTGCGGAAACGGGTATTTCTGATTGGATCTACTGCACGGAATGCGGCCTGGATATCCAGCCGCGCGAGACGTTGCCCGCCAAGGGGCACGACGGCGTATACACCCCGTACAGGGCACCCACCTGCTACCAACCCGGTGCAACCGAGAGTATGCGCTGTTCCGATTGCGGCGAGACCGTGATCCCCTACCGCGATCTTGCGATGTTGCAACACGTGACCTTTGGCGGCAGGTGCATCCTGTGCGGCAGGAACACCAACTACCTCGAATTGGAAGAGCCGCTTGACGTGGACAGCGACCTTGTCCTTGGTGAGGACGGACGCTACACCACAAAAGAGGGCGATCTCCTTCTCCTTGCCGTGAACGCGCCGCTCTCCTATTATCAGGGATATACGCTGATCGAATTCATGCAGGATTCGCTTGATTGGATGCTGGAAACGGCAGAATGGCGTGCGCTCATCGCCTCGGTCGATGACGACGGCTACGTTCCCCTCACCGAGAACGCCATGATGCTTGCGATGGACTTCCTCTGGACGTATTACGGCGACGACTATTCCCTGTTCGGCCTGCTGGTCCGTGACATGAGTGGCGGCGCACACACGCATTCCTATACGGTAACCACCACCGCGCCCACTTGCACCGCGCGCGGCGTTTCCCACTACGTCTGCACCTCCTGCGATGCCGAGTACACCCTGCATCTGCCCACCACGGGACACAATTATGAGGACGGCACGTGCACCGCGTGCGGCACGAAACGAAGCACCGTCTGGTCGGGTGAGATCGGCACGGGCTTTGCGGGCGGTAGCGGCACCGAGGAAGATCCTTACCTGATCGCAAACGGCGAACAACTGGCCTACCTTGCATACGAGGTCAACTACGGCGACGGCCCCAACACGATGCGCGGCAGATACTTTGCCCTTTGTGCGGACATCGACCTTGGCCGACTCGCCTTCGACCCCATCGGCTGTGGCTTCAACGCGGACGGCACGCAGAACGAGTGCCGCCAGTTCGTAGGACACTTTGACGGCAGAGGTCACACGATCTCCAACCTGGTGGTCACCGCCTCTCAATATGAATATTATCAGAATTACGGCCTGTTCGGCATCACGCGCGGCAGTGTGAAGGATCTGTCCGTGGAGAATTTCGAGATCCACGTGGCCATCTGGGGCTTTATATACGCGGGCGGTATCGCGGGCAACGGCTACAGCGCCACGTTTGAAAACTGCCACACCAAGGGCAATATCCACGCCGTGTCGCAGGGCGAGAGCGTGATGGCAGGCGGCATCGTGGGCTTCCAGGGCGAGAACTTTACCAACTGCTCCTTCGTGGGTAGTATCGTGAGCGACGCCAACGCTCACTCGGAGCTTGGCGGTATCGCGGGCTACACGATGGGCAACCTCACGGCCTGCCACGCCACCGTCACCCTTGCCGCCACGAGACTCGAGGGCTCGATCGGCGGTCTTGTCGGCGTTGCGAACGGCTCCACGCTGGACCGTTGCTTCGCGCGCGGCCTGATCGTGGTCGAGGGCGACGGTATGCTCACCGTCGGCGGCCTTGTTGCCACGCACACGCTCGGTGACGGCATCACGGATTGCTATACCGACGTGGATATTGAGGTAAGAGACAATCGCGGCACCGCGGCCGTGGGCGGTCTTGTGGGCGACACGGATTGCGAGCATATCTCCAACTGCTTCACCGTGGGCGACATCAACGTCACCTTTGCGGGCGATCGGATCTATATCTCGCGCCTGGTCGGCACCAAGGACAACCCCGATCTCGTCAACTGCTATTACTACGCAGAGCAAAGCGCCCTGCTGAACGGCGCGACCTTTGACACGATCTTCTTCAGCATCAGCACCGACGAACTGAACAGCGCAAACTTCTACACAGAAAAAATGCGCTGGAACGCCGATGAATGGGATCTCTCGGCGCTTGATTTCGAAAAAGGACTGACCCCTGTACCTCAAACGTAAATAAAAAACCGACACCGCTAAAACGGTGTATCGTTAAGGACAGTTTTAGATTCAATAGATATAGTACCTACCGACAGGAAGAGGACAGAGAATGTTTTTACACTCTCTGTCCTCTTTTCTTTGCAAGCACTGCATTTGTGGTCACAAATGCGATTATTCAATTGTCGATATGCC
>JAZSGQ010000053.1:0-4554 GCA_045532805.1 Eubacteriales bacterium | reverse complement strand
CCTCTTCACGGCTCATCTCTGTAAGAACCTTACCGAGAGCGAAATAACCGTCACGAGCGATATACTCGTCGATCTTCTCGGGGTTGATAACACCGCAGTTACGGAGAGCGATTCTCATCTGCTTCTTATAGAAAGCAGTATCGTTAAGAGAAGAAGTTCTGCCCTCAGCAGCCTCTTCCTCTGTTGTCTTGTTGTAAACGAGTCTTTCAACTACACGACCCTTTACGATGTGCTCGGAAACGATCTCCTTAACGTCGTCAGCCTCTACTCTGGAGTAGAAGGTGCCGTCGGGATATACGATCACGATGGGGCCGAGTGCGCAAAGACCAAAGCAACCTGTGGTCACGAGTTTGATCTCATCGGCAATTCCCTTTGCGGCCAGTTCCTTCTCAAAAGCCTCTCGCAGTGCGGTACTGCCGGAAGAGGTACAACCCGTACCGCCGCAGATCAGAATGTGCTTGCGAATGCTGCCAACGTTCTCCTTGGAGCCCAGGCGCATTGCAACGTCGGAAAGGTGCGCATCGCGCACAGCAGACAGTGCCTGTACACTGGTAATCATTTCACTCATTTCGACACCTCCGTTTACGCCTTATACTTGGCAAGAATATCGGGAATATCCTTCTTGGTCAGGCGGCCGTACACTTCACCGTTGATGGTCAGTACGGGAGCAAGACCGCACGCGCCGATACAGCGCGTTGCCTCAAGCGAGTAACGACCGTCGGCAGAGGTACTACCCGTGCTGACGTTCAACTCCTGCTCGATGGCCTCGATCAGATCGCCTGCGCCCTTTACGTAGCAAGCCGTACCAAGGCAGACCGCGATTGCGACCTCACCGTCGGGATTGAGTTTGAACTGTGCATAAAAGGAAATGATGCCGTAGATCTCTTCCAGCGAAACGCCCGTTTCGCGTGCGATGATCTTTTGCACCTCGATGGGGAGATAACCGTAGATCTCCTGTGCCTCCTGCAGAATCGGCATCATCTTGCCCATGGTGTCATTGTATTTGGCAATGACGGCAAGCAGACGCTCCTCCTGCTCCTTGGTACCGTGAAATTCGACCGTGGTCAGTTTCTTTTTCATGGTAGTAGTTCCCTCCGTTATTATTTGCAAGGATTTGATTTGATACACGTCGCGCGCACACGCGCGACACGATATAACAACTTTGATTATAGCACAAACCTCACACTTTGTCTACACCTTATGTGCATTTTTTGCGCAAAAACACGCGAAACATTTTAACTTTTCGACACAAAAACGGCAAAAACTCCGTTCGGCAACATCAAACGGAGTTTTTGAAAGCGGTTTATTTTTTCTCGGTGGGAATCAGGTCCTCGATAAAGATGTACTCATACCCTTCTTCCTCATAGACCTCGCACGCCGCAAACAATTTCTCGCGCGTGTTGGCCTGATAGCCGTAGTAGTGGGGATACGCATACTGCTCGTGCGTGGCGAAGCAGGAATACTCGCCCTTCAGCGTGCTACGCACCACATCCTTGATGTTTTCAATGGGCGTGCCGTTGAGCAGGACACTCGTGAAAAACTTCTTGAAATAGATCTTCGTCCCCTCGTCCCAGAACATCTTTGTGGTATGGAGCGTTTTCATATCGTCCTCGGTGGAAATGTGATTGTAGCCGCTAAGGGCCGCGCTGACCTTATCGCTTCCGGGACGCGAGCGCGTCCAGATCGCCGTTTCGGGCTTTCTGTTGTACTTGAGTCTTGCCGAAACGCCGTACGGAAGTTTTCCGTCGAAGTCCTCAAACGAGCACAGATCACCCGAGGTCACGCAGGAAAGCAAAACGCCGCAGTCACTGAGCGCCTGAATGCCCTCGCGGCTCACGGGCGACCAGTGGGGGTTAAACGCCGTGGAAAGCGTCTTCTCGCCCGCGAAACGCTTGACCTCCTTTTCGAAGCGGAGGTACTGATTCTTCATATCCTCATAGTCGATATTGACGTGGGGATAATCGGGAAACTCCTGCTTGGCGTGGAAGCCGATCTTGAGCCAGTCGGCATTTGCCTCCCACTCGGCTTTGTAGGCATCCGTCATATCCGCGAGTGTAAATTCCTCGTCACCGTAGAAATAGTCGGTTCTGTAAAAGGCGTTCAGCGCGACCTTCAGACCGAAGCGGTCATGCGCCTCTTTGAGGATCTTCAGCCACCTCTGCTCGAAGATCGATGCAGGACGGTCGCGTGTCAGATCGCGAAAGGGCCAGATCACGTCGTCAATAAAGAAATAAACTTTCTTATTCATATCACAGTTCTCCTTTTCAGGGGGGGATTTCATCACCGATTATAACACCCCCACCCCGTTTTGGCAAGTACCTTTTCGTAAATAAAAGAAAAAACCTGCGTTTTTGTTTGCCTCAGTTCGACGGAGATAAAAACAAAACCCACCTGAAACGGTGGGTTTTGTTTTTATCTCTTCGAGAACTGTGAGGGCGTCAGAAAACAGTCCCGTCGACTGTTTTAGCCCGAACGACAAAACCCTGCGTTTTGGCGGCCTCGGTTACGAGGCGGGATAAGAAGAATGGCACCCACCGCATACACGATGGATGCCATTTGACAGCACTTGCGGGTGCCGTTCTTGTTATCTCTTTGAGAACTGAGGAGCGCGACGTGCACCCTTGAGACCGTACTTCTTTCTCTCCTTCATACGAGGATCGCGGCGCAGGAAACCTGCTGCCTTAAGAGCTGCACGGTAGTTGGGGTCTGCCTGAAGCAGAGCGCGGGCAAGGCCGTGGCGGATAGCGCCTGCCTGACCGGAAATACCACCGCCAACAACGGTAGCGATCACGTCGAACTTCGCAACGGTATCGGTTACGCCGAAGGGCTGGTTTACGATGAGCTTCAGGGTCTCAAGACCAAAGTAATCGTCGATGTCGCGACCGTTGATGGTCACAACGCCGGTGCCGGGAACGATGCGAACACGGGCAACGGACTTCTTACGTCTGCCGGTGCCGTAGAAATAAGGCTTTGCACTTGTATACATTCTCTTTACCTTCCTTTGCGATTACAGTTCCACGGGCTTCTGAGCAGCGTGCTTGTGCTCAGCACCTGCATAAACCTTCAGACGAGTGAAGGCCTTTGCGCCCAGTGCGTTGTGGGGGAGCATACCCTTGATAGCCAGTTCCATAGCCATCTCGGGACGGGTAGCCATCAGCTTCTTGTACTGAATGGACTTCAGACCGCCGATGTAGCCGGAATGGTGATGATAGTACTTGTCCTCGAGCTTGTTGCCGGTGAGAACTGCCTTATCAGCGTTGATGATGATCACGAATTCGCCGCAATCCACGTGAGGCGTGAACTCAGGGCGATGCTTGCCGCGCAGAACGTTTGCGGCCTTTACAGCAGTGCGACCAAGGGGCTTGTTAGCGGCGTCGATGATATACCACTTGCGCTCAATGGTTTCTGCTTTTGCCATAAAAGTAGACATTGAAAAATCCTCCATATAAAATCGTTTTCTTTTTTTTCGGACTTGCCTATTATATCATAGGTGAAATGCCTTGTCAACCCCTTTTTTGAAAAAAATCCAAAGAATTTGATTTAGCATATTAAAACCTCTCGTTTTCTCCGTTTTTCACCCATTTTGCTCCCTCATTCTTTTTCGTCATACACATTTTTTTGCGTGCTACTTTTACACGGCGGTGCATAGTATGATAAGGAATTAAAACGTTGGGAGGTACAAATCATGTCTTGTTGCAGTTTTTTGCCCGAGGGCATGCGGATCGACACGAAGGAAAACAAAGAGGCGCTCTCCTCGGTGGCCGCGCTGGAGCGCGCATTTCACGCGGGGACTATTCTGGAAGCACCCGTGTTGCTGTGCGACAGCGAACTGTGCCTGCACGTGGATCTCGGCCCCATGCGCGGGTACATAGCACGCGAGGAGGCGGTCTGGTGTCGCCCTGGTGAGGAACTCAAGGATATTGCGGTGCTCACCCGTGTCGGCAAGCCCGTTTGCTTTGTGATCACGGGCTTTTCCGAGGAGGGCGGCGAGCGCGTGGCGCACCTTTCACGGCGCCACGCACAGGCGCGCTGTGCCGCACACTTCTTTTCTGAGATGCGGGAAGGCGATATCATTCCCGCCAAGGTCACGCATCTGGAGCCCTACGGCGCGTTTCTGGATATCGGTTGCGGTCTTTCCTCACTTTTGTGCATCGACTGCATCTCGGTCTCCCGCATCACACACCCGCGCGACCGACTGACGTGCGGCATGCAACTCTTTGTGGTGATCCGCAGCATCGACCGCACGCTTCACCGCATTTTCGTGACGCTCAAGGAGTTGCTCGGCACCTGGGAGGAGAATGCGGCGGCCTTCCGTGTGGGCGAGACCGTAACGGGGCGCGTGCGCAGTATCGAGACCTACGGTATTTTTGTGGAACTTGCGCCGAATCTTGCGGGGCTTGCCGAGTTGCGCGGCGGCGGAAATACGCCCGTGCAGACGGCGGTGGGCGACCTTGCCGCGGTCTATATCAAAAGTATTCTCCCCGAGCGTATGAAGGTCAAACTCGTCATCATTGACGCACACGCCTCCCCCGAACAAGTCGGATCGTAGCCATG
>JAZSGQ010000083.1:0-19323 GCA_045532805.1 Eubacteriales bacterium | reverse complement strand
AGAAGCCGCGTCCCGAAACGGAACGCCCCTTTTTTATCGCGCAAAACTCACACTTGACTGATACGGCATTCTACACTATAATAAAATTGTAGGGGTCAAACACCCTGATTCAAATCATTCGTTTGAAAGGAGTTCGTGATGAGAAAACTCTGTTGTTTGCTTTTAGCATTGCTTTGTATCGCGACGTGCGGATGCCAGACGGAAGACGTTGAGCCGAACGCAACACCTGCGCCGTTACCCTCGAGCGGGCAAGCATCTCCCGAGTACGAAGAGTATGAACATTACATATCCGGTCGGATCTGCGACAAAATATCTCCGGACGTATTGGTTTTGCAAGTACACCGCGAGGACATGATCGACACCTGGGGTGAAACCGTTCATATCGTCACCGACGAATTTGACGAATGGTGCGTAGACGAGGACATTACGGTGGGATTTTCCGTGACGGAATCTCCGTCCGATCCCTTGCAATGTGTGAGGATCACAGCGGAGAAAATATTTCGAAACGATAGGGACAACCTGGCCAAACCCATTGTATATCTATATCCCGAAACCCCCACCACGTGCTCCGCGGAACTCACCCTGAAGGGTTGCTTGACCTGCACGTATCCCAGTTATGAGAACGGGTGGAAGGATTTCGTTGCCTATCCCGACGGCACCCTGATTTTCCCGGACGGAAAAGAATATTATGCGCTGTATTGGGAAGGTGTACAGGATATGCAATGGGACTTCACAAAAGGGTATTGCGTGCGAGGCGAGGATACGGCGGCGTTTCTGGAATGGGCCCTTTCGGCACAGGGCTTGACTCCCCGCGAGGCGAACGAATTCATTATTTATTGGCTACCCCTTATGCAGGACAATCCGTATAACATTATCTCCTTCCAGACCACCGCATACACCGACAGTGCGATCCTGGAGGTAACGCCGACACCCGATTCCCTTCTGCGTGTCTTTATGGCGTATTACTCCTCCTCCGTTGAGGTCAGCATGCAACCCCAGAGTTTTGAGGAATTTGAGCGCCACGGTTTCACCGTTGTGGAATGGGGCGGATGTCAGGTAAAGTAAGTTTTTCAAAGACAAAGCCCACAGTTCAATGAACTGTGGGCTTTGTCTTTGTGTGGATCACACCATATCGCCTTCTCGGCGCTTTCGTTTTATCTCTTGCGGAGTTTGCCGATCACACGGCCCGCAACGCGCACGTCGTCGAAATCCTTGAGCAGAATATCGCCGTAGTCGGGGTTGAGTGAATAGAGTCGGTCACCGCCGAACACCTTGAAAAAGCCGTTGCCGTCCAGAATGAAGATACCGAGTTCTCCGAACTCCAGTACGTCGGTCTCCTGCACGAGCAGAATATCCCCGTCGCGGTAGCGCGGCTCCATCGAGTTGCCGCTGATGCGAAGCGCGTAATCCGCCTCGCGCGTTCTGGTATTGTCGCGCACAGTGATCTCCTCACTGCTCTCCACGTCCAACGCCACGCCCGTGCCCGCAGATACGGGCAGATCGTAAAGCGGCAACGTGCGGCGGCCAAGGCCGTTGTCATTTGTGGCATACGCTGCGCTCAGGCGATCACTGAGCGGCACGGGCGTCAGCACGCGTGCACGCGACGCCACACGAGCCGATGCGCGGGGGGCGGTATACGTACTCTCGTGCTCCACCAGCGCCTGCACGGCCTCACGTCCACGCTCGTCGAGCGTGCGGTAGCGCTCGATCATATCGATCTCGTCCTCGTCCAGCGTGTAATTATTTTTGTTTTCCTCCAGACCGTACATAATATAATCCAGAGAACAGTTGAGTGCCTCGCAGATCGCCACGATGTTGCAGAGTTTGGGCGACTCGCTGATGCCCGCGAGAATCTTGGAGAGCGTGCCTCCGGGGATCCCCGTACGCTCGGCAAGTTCATCGTTGGTCATTTTTCTGGCACTCTTCACTTCTTTGATGCGTTTGATGTAATCCATAACACACCTCACATTTCCGTATTTGACATCATTTTAGCACATTTTTCCGTTTTTGTAAAGGGGGTTTCCAAAATTTCTTTCCGAAAACGGATATTTTTTCGTTTTTGGAAGTGTCGGAAGTTGTCGGAATCGCAACTTCCGACAGCGGAAGCGCCGCTTCCGACCTTTTTTGCGCGGCGTGTCAAAGAATAAAGAAAAAGCGCGGAAGCAATACTTCCGCGCTTTTTCTTTGTTAATCTACAGGCAATTCTCGCGCTAAATTGACATTTTTGTACCGCTTATCCTCCGTCACCTCTCGGATCACACGAAGAAAAGGCGGTAACGTCACGCGCTCCTCCTCGCTTGCCATCTCCACCTCCACGGTGGCGCGATCCTGCCAGAAGTCGTAGAGATCTACCTCGGCCGTTCTCCCCGCATACGGAACACAGTAGCGCGTTTTGCCGATGGGGCGACGCGCGGGATCGGCGCGGTCGAGCAACGCCTCGTACTCGGCGGCGGTGAGGTCGCGTTCCTCCTCCACGGCGCGCAGGGCGTTCACGCGGCGCTTGGTGGTTTCGATATAGCGCGTTTCCCCATTCTCTACCACGGCGCGTACGCGATGCGTCATACCCTCGGGGGCTGCGAGATAGGTCTGCGTGATGCGCTTGATGCGCACGCCCTCGCACGCGGCAAGCGCCGCCTTATCGGGGTATGCGATCAGGTATTTTCGCTCGATCTCATAGGCAGAACTTCCAAAGAGATTCCAGGGAAAATCATCGGGAACGGGTGTCGAAAACTGCATTATTTCGCCGCTCTTGGGGTGAGGGAACGTAAGCGACGTGGCAAAGAGTGCAGGATAGGGGGCCTTGCATCTGCTGCCGTATTTGCCGTCACCGACAAGCGGACAGCCCCGCGATGCGAACTGCACGCGGATCTGATGCGAGCGACCCGTGACCAGATCGATCTGCACGCGAGAGAGCGTGGCGCCCTCGTGCTCCACGGACCCCTGCACGGCATAGCGCAGGATCGCTTCCTTGGCGCCCTTGCGCGCGCCACTCACCACAAAACTCTTGTTTTTTGCGGAGTCTTTCAAGAGAAAATCGCGCCATTCTCCCGCGTCGGGTTCGGGTGTGCCCGACACGATGGCGGTATATTGCTTGCAAAGCGCGCCCCGCTGTACCGCGGCGCAAAGCGCGGCGGCGGCCTGCTTGGTTTTGGCATAGACCATCACACCGCCCACGGCACGGTCCAAACGGTGTACGGGATATACCGTACCGTACTCGGACAGAATGGCGGGCACCGAGGCCTCGCATTCGTGATACTCGGACAGCACACCGCGCGGCTTTACCACCACCAACACGGACGCGTCCCGATACAGGATCTCCATACGCACTCCTTTCGACAAAATGTGCGGGAACGGGTCAAAAAACAGCCGCTTTTTGCGGCTGTTTCTTTGAACGTCACAATCCCCCTTAAGCAAAGGGGGTCACTGCGTCGGCGAGCCATACCGCGCGGCGCAGAATGCGATAGCGCTCCTGCAACGGGTCGCCCGTGAACAAATTAAGGCGCTCGCGCAGGATCGTGATCAGTGCTTCGGGGGTGAGCGTTTTTCCCTCTCCTGCCGCCAGCGTCGCCGTCATACGGATCTCACCGTCAGTGGCACGGACGTCAAGAGCGTGGAGCAACTCGCTCACGTCCACGATCTTCTCGCCCGACTTGGAGCGCTTGGTTACGGTCAGCGGCCCCTTGGCAAAGACCTCACGAATGCGCTTTGCCAATGCCTCGTCAGCATGGGGCAGTGTGAGGGTGTACTCATACGTAGCGTATGCGATCTCGGTGAATTTGCGCTCGGCGGGATAGACCGCCGTCACGGCAAGTTCATCGGTCAGTTCGGCATTGAGGCGCTCCATGATCTCCTCGCAGGACATCTCACGCTCAATGCGAATATCCAAAAACTCGGTCTCGCTCTCGCAACCCACGGGCAACGGCATACCGAACACCATCTTGATATGGGGATTAAAGCCCTTAGTGTACCAGAGCGGCAGGCCCGCGCGCACCAGGACGCGACTGAACGTGCGTTGCAGATCCAGGTGCGAGATGTATTGCAGATTGCCCACCTTGCGAAAACGCACGCGGCACGTGCGGGGTGTCTCCAGCATAGGCAGGGTGAATTTCTTTTCGTTATCCTTCATTGTTACCACGGCACGAGGGGCAGGGCGTGCGTTCTCCTCCCAGTCGATTGGCGCCGCAGCCCGAGCATTTTTCGCGGCAGTTGGGGGTGGTGGCGGCCTCGTATGCCTTGGCGCGCTCACGCTTCAAAAATTCCTTGGTGACGCCGCAGTCGATGACGTCCCAGGGCAGGATCTCGTCAAGACCGAAGGCGCGGTTGGCAAAGAATGCGGGATCGACTCCTGTGCGCTCCAGGACGGAAAGCCACTTGTCATAGTCAAAGAACTCGTCCCACGCATCAAAGCAAAAGCCCTCGTTTGCGGCCAGTTCCAATGCCGCGCAAAGGTGACGGTTGCCGCGTGCCAGCACGGCCTCGATACGGCTGACCTTGGCATTGTGATGCGTGTAGCGCACCTTGCGGTCGGTGACCTTGCTTGCCAGGTACTCCTGCTTTTCCTTCAGCATTTCCATCGTGTCCTGTGCCTCCCACTGGAAGGGCGTAAAGGGCTTGGGAATGAAGCAGGAAACGCTGATCGTGACCTGCGGAGAGCGTCCCTTGGGACGGTCGGGGTTCTGGTAGTATTCGTGCACCACGCGCGATGCCAGCGTCGCAATGCCCTCGATATCCTCTGCGGTCTCGGTAGGAAGGCCGTTCATAAAGTAGAGTTTGACCGCCGTCTTACCGCCCGCAAACGCCACGTTCACGGCGCGCATCAGATCCTCCTCGCGCACGTTCTTGTTGATCACGTCACGCAATCTCTGCGTGCCCGCCTCGGGTGCAAACGTCAGCGACGAGGTGCGCACCGATGCAATGCGATCCATCAGTTCCTTATTGAAACTGTCCACGCGCAGCGAAGGGAGAGACAGACTCACCATGTGGCGATCCGTCCATTCCAGAAGCGAGCGCGTCAGGGGCTCCAGTGCCGTGTAGTCACTGATCGACAGTGACATCAGGGAAATCTCCTCATAGCCCGTGGAATCGTACAGACACCGCGCCTGTTTTTCCAGCACCTCGGGCGTTTTTTCGCGCACGGGGCGGCAGATCATACCCGCCTGGCAGAAGCGGCAACCACGGATACAACCGCGATACACTTCCAGCATAATGCGGTCGTGCACTGCCTCGATATACGGCATCACGAGCCCGTCGGGATAGTAGGCCTTGTCCATATCCTTGATGATACATTTGAGCACCTTTTCGGGCACGTCATCGTACTTACGGGTCACGGCGGCAATGGTGCCGTCCTCGTGATAGGACACGTCGTAAAGCGAGGGAACGTAGATACCGCGAATGGTGGCGGCGGCCTCATGCAAAAACGCCGCACGGGTATACCTGCCCTCCTCTTTCATACGGATATAGAGTTTGGTGAACTCCACCAGATTGTCCTCGCCCTCACCGATCGAGAAGCAGTCGAAAAAGTCTGCCATCGGCTCGGGGTTATAGGAGCACGCACCGCCACCGATCACAATGGGATCGTCCTCACTGCGGTCAGCCGCGCGCATCGGCACACGCGCCAGTTGCAACATACGCAACACGGTGGTGTAGCACATCTCGTACTGCAACGTAAAGCCGAGAATATCAAATTCCCCTACGGGGTCACCCGATTCGTGTGCCCAGAGCGGAATATCCAGTTCCTCCATCTTCTGTTGCATATCCGTCCAGGGAGCGAACACACGCTCACACCAGATGTCGTCCTCGCGGTTGAGCGAGCCGTACAGGATCCGCATACCGAGATTGGACATACCGATCTCATAGGTGTCGGGGAAAGCAAAGGCAAAACGCGCCTTGATCTTGGATTTATCCTTGATGACTGCGCCGTACTCGCCGCCGCAGTAACGCCCGGGCTTCTCCACGGATTTCAGGACCGAGCTGATCTTTTCATTCATTTCGTCAGGACCTCAATTCAAATCTCTTCCTCACTCTCGTCACTTACGGGGCGGAGGAAGGTGTAGGAAAGTATCGTATAGAAAGCACCCCAGATCATCAGCCACGCCGTGACAAAGAGCGCCGAGGGTGCATTACTGAACAGGGCCAGCAGGGCGGCGATCGCCACACCCGTGACCATTGACAGCGTCTGGAGCCATTTGCCCCATACGCCAACGCGGCGAATGCGGCGGCACGCCACGTATGCCCGCGCGACCTCCTTGCAGGAATCCAGTGCCACCACGGTGGTGTCCACGCGGTCGGTGCGGAGTTCCATCTCCTGTACCGAGGGCTTGATGACTTGCACGGAACGCGCGCGGGGGGCAAGCAAGCGCGCAAAGACGTCCGTGCGCACGCAAGGATCCTTGGAGCGCACCGCCACGGGAATGCCCGCGCGGTCGAGTTCACGCAAAAGCGCCCTGATATCCTCGGTGAAGCGATAACGCACGAGGAACAGTGCCGAGATCTTGCCGTTCATCGCCACGCAAAGCAAGCGATTGGCAACCGAGGGTGCCACGTCGTCTGCAAGACCTCTCACGGGAATACCGTGCTCCTTCATATAGGAGATCGTGCCAAAGAAGATCTGTGCGCCGTCGTTCCCTGCTGCGGCCACGCCATCGGACGCGATATCCGTCAGTGTGAGGGTGTCGGGGCTGATACGGGAGCCGACGTCTACGCTGAAGGCCTCCGCCAACGGACTGCCCACCTTTTCAAGCAAGGCGCGCGTCAGGACGGAAACGCTGTGCAGATCGCCGTTCTCCATCAAATGAAAATGCTCGTGCTCCATGGCCGAGAAGACCTCGTCATCGGGTAACACGATGGTGGCGGGAGAAATGCTCTGTGCCACGGGGCGCTCACCGATGATGGCGCTCTTGCCGCGCAGGCGCAGAATCGCCGCGAAAAACATGGGCACGGACGTCAGCAAAAGCGAGGCGGTGGGTGCCGCCAACAGCACCGTGGCAAACACGGTGCGGAGCACCAGTTCGTTACTCGCCGCGCCTGCCAGTGCAAACAGACCGATCGCCACACCGAAGGCCAGCGTCAGAATGAGTTGCGCACCGAGGTTGCGGTGATGCTCCATGTGCTGTGCCGTGTTGGTCACGTAATTGCGCACAAAGCCCACGGGACGGATGTAGTAATACTCCTCCCCATCTGCCGCATCGCGGAACAGACGCTCCTTGGCGCTATCGCGCTTACTGCCCACCGAGGCACGCGGCACGATGCCGTATTTCTGTCGGCTTGCCGCCACCACGTCAAACGCGAGCGACTCACGATACCAGTTGAGAAACTCCACAAGCGAAAGCAGGGCAAGGCAAAACGCCAGCGGCGAGAGGTAAAGTGCGGGATAGCCGTCACAGGGAATGAACAAAAGCACCGTGTGGTACACAAAGGTCACGATGACCAACACTGAGGTGAAGGAATAGTCCATGGGAGAAAAACGGAGCAGGCGCACGAAGCCCTCCCAGAGTGACTGATAGGAAAGCGCGACTGCCAGTACCAGGAGTTGCATACCAAGCAGTATGTAAGAGGTCGGGTAAAGTGCGCCGTCCACGGGACCGCCGACCAAGCGCGCCATCACCGTGGGGCGCTCATAGATCATCAGCAAAAACAACAACACAAGCGAGAGAACCAGATGCACGATGCGTCCCGTTTTCTGCTTGGCATATTCGCGGCGGAGCGTGGCGTCCTGACTTTGCGACTCGAACTCGCGCTCGTTGCGGCCACGCCGCTTGGCCGAGACGCGACCGTTCATCGCCTGCTCGTGATAGGCCTTGATCTTTTCAAAGCCGATGGTATTGCCGAGTTCGTCCTCGTAATCCATATCCAAAAGGAATTTGAAATCCTCGTTGGGGGTTTCCGTGAGCGTCCTGCGGCGCAGATCCGACAAGGGAGGGGTCTGCTTCGGTGCCGCGTGCTCCAGGATCTCGCCCTCGTCCTCATCGGACAGCATCTCGCCAAGGGCGGGAATCCCGTGCGACGCCGCGGACGGCTTGTCGGCCTTGACCACGGGGGTGGGACGAGAGGGCATCTCGCTTTTTTGAGGGGCGGGCTCCTTTTGCTTAACGCGCGCACGGGCGGTGATGGTGCCGAACAGATCGCGCTCGATGCTTTCCAGTGCGGCCTCGGCGCGGCGCTCGGCCTCGGATCGTACCTCGTCGCGTGGCGTGGCGTCCTCGTTTGGCACTTGAGGCAACAGAATATCGGGCTCCGCCGCTTGAGCGGTCCTTTTCTTACGAGCCATAGCGCTCCCCTCCTTTCTTTGCTTTGTTGTGGGCAACTGCCCTTATTTGGCTTGTCTTTGCTGGCGCGCGGCCTCACACAAAAGCACTGCCGCCGCCGTGGATACGTTGAAAGAGTTGACTCTGCCGTACATGGGGATCGACACCAGATAATCGCACTTCTTGCGCACGATCTCGGAGACACCGTCCCCCTCACTGCCAAGCACCAGCGCAACACCGCGGTCCATATCGGTCTCGCGGAAATCCGCGCCGCCTGCCTCTGCGGCGTACACCCAGAGTCCCGCGTCCTTGAGGGTCTCGAGTGCCGCGGCAATATTGGCGACCTTGGCCACGGCCAGATGCTCGATCGCACCCGCCGACGCCTTGCTCACCACGGGCGTAAGCCCCGCGGCGTTCCGCTTGGGAATGATCAGGCCGTGTGCACCACAGCCCTCCGCACAGCGGATCACCGCGCCCAGGTTATAAGGGTCGGCAATGCCGTCCGCCACCACCACGAGCGGCTTTTCACCGCGCTCGGCGGCGATCGTCAGAATATCCTCGATGGAGCAATACTCCTTTTCGGCGGCCATGGCAATGATGCCCTGATGCGGCACGTGACCCGACAGGAAATCCAGTTTGCGGCGCTCGGTCTCCACCACGGGGATCCCGCGCTCGATGGCCTCGCCCACCAAGGGAACCAGCGCGCCCTCGCGCGGACCGCTTTGCACCAACAGTTTGTCAATGGCGCGTCCCGAGCGCAACAGTTCACGAACGGCGTTGCGGCCGATCACGGCACCGTTGCCGATCTCGTTCTCCTCGCGCGCGGGCTCGGGGCGCTCACGGCGCACGTTTTCCCTTTGGCCGTAGGGCTTTCGGTTGTTCCTTTTATATCCTTTGTCTTGCATAATTGCTCCTTTGTGGGCGCGCACGCCCGTGCATATATGTGATATTATACCATATTTTTATTATTTTGTATAGCCCCTTTGTCAGAATTTCGGTTTTTGCGACAAAACGCGCACCGTCTGTGGCCTTTTTCGGATATTCCGCGCCTTGTCGGGGTAAACTATCGAGCAAAGAAAGGGGTGTTTGTATGAAGGGACCCATCATTGAAAAGATCGCCGCAAGAGAAATTCTGGATTCGCGCGGCAACCCCACGGTGGAGGCATCGGTCGTGCTGTCGGGAGGCATCGCAGGCGTGGCCGCCGTGCCGTCGGGCGCATCGACGGGCAAGTACGAGGCGCACGAGCGCCGTGACGGCGATCCCGCGCGCTATGGCGGCAAGGGTGTGTTGCAGGCGGTCGCGGCCGTCAACCACACCATCGCGCCCGCGTTGCGGGGTATGTATGCCGCCGATCAGGGTGAGATCGACCGACGGCTTTTGGAACTGGACGGCACGAAGAACAAGAGCCGTTTGGGGGCCAATGCCACTTTAGCCGTCTCGCTTGCGTGCGCGCGCGCCACTGCGGGCGCGCACCGTCTGCCGCTGTATCGCTACCTCGGCGGTGTAAGCGCCACCAAACTGCCCACGCCGATGTTCAATATCCTCAACGGCGGCGCGCACGCCGCCAACAACGTGGATATCCAGGAGTTTATGATCATGCCCGTGGGCGCGGAAAGTTTCAGCGAGGCACTGCGCTGGGGCAGTGAGATCTATCATGCACTAGGCAAACTGTTGCGTGACAAGGGGCTCGCCTCCACCGTGGGGGACGAGGGTGGTTTTGCGCCAGATCTCGGCTCGGATGAGGAGGCATTGGATCTGCTGGTCGATGCCATACACGCCGCCGGCTATGACACACAGCGCGTCAAGATCGCGCTCGACGCGGCGGCAAGCGAGTGGCAATGCGAGGGCGGATATCATCTGCCCAAGCGCGGGCGCGATCTCTCGCGCGACGAACTGATCGATTACTGGGAGCGCCTCACCGCACGCTATCCCATTCTTTCCCTGGAGGACGGACTCTCCGAGGAGGATTTTGAGGGGTGGCGTGCGCTCACCGCGCGCATCGGCGACCGCGTGATGCTGGTGGGAGACGATCTCTTCGTCACGTCCAGTGAGCGACTGCGACACGGTATCAAAGAGGGCGCGGGCAATGCCATTCTCATCAAGCCCAATCAGATCGGCACGCTCACCGAAACGCTCGACGTCATTCGTGTGGCGGGGGCGGCGGGCTACCGCTGTATCCTCTCGCACCGCTCGGGCGAGACCGAGGATACCACGATCGCCGATATTTGCGTGGCGACCAACACGCCCTTTATCAAATCGGGCGCACCCGCGCGTTCCGAGCGCGTGGCAAAATACAACCGACTGTTGCGCATCGAGGCGCTCGCCCGCACCGATCACACCCTCCCCGCCTTCCGTATCCCGCAAGACGGGGCTGAAAAAGTGTAGTTGCAAGCAAAAAGGGACGGCGTGGCGCACCTGCCGTGCGGCAGGTGTGCCAACTCTATTCGCCTGCGGCGAGTGATATGCACTTCGCGCGTTTGAGGAATGCAGGCGAATAGAATATCACTGCGACCAAAGGGAGCAATATCACTTTTGCAGAGCAAAAATACCACGCCGAGCAAGGCGAGGCATATCACTTAAAGAATCATTACCGCCCAACAGTACACCCGAAAGCCGTAACACACTACACCTTGCAGATAAAGAGCGTGAAAAAGGACAGAGAACGTGAAATTCTCTGTCCTTTTTCTTATATCTTCGTGCTGCTGTCCTTGAGTTCTTTCAGTTCTGCCAAGAACGTGTCCACGTCCTTGAACTCGCGGTAGACAGAGGCAAAGCGGACGTATGCCACGTCGTCGCGTTGCTTGAGTTTGCGCATGATCTTTTCGCCCAGTTGCTTTGAGGTGATCTCCTGCACCAGATCATTCTGGAGTTCCGCCTCGATCTCGGCGGCGATCTCCTCGCCCTGCACGGGGCGCTTCTGGCAGGCCTTCATAATACCCGCAAGCATCTTGGAACGGTCGAACAACTCTTTGGTGCCGTCCTTCTTGACCACCAGGATCTGTACGGATTCCAGTACTTCAAACGTGGTAAAACGCCGCTGGCAGGAAAGACACTCGCGCCTGCGGCGAATACTGTTTCCCTCCTCAATGGGACGGGAATCGATCACTTTACTGTCGGCAAAGCCACAATTCGGACATCTCATACCTTTTTTGACCTATGCGCTTGGCAATCCTTTCTTGAATTGCTCCCATTATACCACAGTTGCACCCTTTTGTAAAGCATTTTGAGAAAAACTGTCCTCTATGATCGCCTGCAACGTGCAGGGCGTCACAAAGCCGCGCACCAGCGCCTCGTAGAGCGAGCGTGACGCTTCTTCGTCCGTGCCGAGATACGCGGCGGCACGCTCTTCTTTCAGCACAACGTCCACGTAATATTGCGGCGCGGAAAAGCGAAATACGCAAAGGCGGTAATGCACCGTCAGTCCCTCACACGTGGCCGTGTCGCTTTTCAACGTCTGACACACGTCGGTTTCACTGTGTCCGTCTGTTCTTTTGTCTTTCGTACAATCCTTACTCATCGGTCTGTCTCCTTTGCGGTTCGATGCGAGTTTCGCTGTCTTCTCATTATACCACGCCGAAAATGCCGTATTTTCGCGCAAAAGCAGCGCTTTTTGTGAAGGAGTCACAAGAAAAATACAACGTCCGCGTTTTTTCGGCACCGATGCGTGTGGGAGTTCCCGACAAATATGGAAACATATTCATTTTGTTTGCGTGTCCGATACATTTTGCAAGCCGATTTGCCGATAGTTTATTCCAAAAAACGGCAAATTCTGCATATTTTTCTTTTCGCACCGATTTTTGACCGTTGCGTCAAAGCCGCATATTTGCTATAATAAAAATGAAGAACAAGGCCGCTTTTTCCTGAAATATTCATTTTCGGCCACAATGTATGATTATGCACAAAAAGGATATCCGTATGCACAATAATTCCCTCTCCCCTCTCACGCGCCACACCCTACACGCGGGGCTTTTGCTCATTCTGCTTGCCGTGCTCCGACTGCTGTTTGAGTTATGCGCGACGAGCGCGCTGTGCGCGGCGCGCGCCGCGCAGTTCGGCGAAATGCTGGAATACATCGTGATGGCAATGGCGCTCCTCACCGCGGGTACATATCTGATCGAAAAGGTCGTGCGCACCACCAAAAAAACCGCCCCGACAGGCAAAAGTGGCCTGACGGGGCGTTTTTTCTGCGCCGCGGGCGTTTGAGATACGGGGTGCGGCGAATTTATTCTTGCAGGAGTGCCGCGATGCGCTGTTCGGCCTCGTTCGGGAAGAGGCGATCGCGCGCGTAGGCACGGCGCAACAGTTCACCGGGAATATAGGCATCATACTTATCGAACAGAGGCAACTCCGAGGGAGCAACGAGTGCGTCGCAGTCAATGCCACCTGCCGCCACGGCGGCAAGACGCGAGAGGAATTCTTCGCGCTTTCCGTCGAGGTGGAAGGAGATATAGCGACACCCTTCAAACTCGATCCCCGAGATACCAAGCGTACCCGCGTGTCGCGCAAGGAAACGGCGCAACGTGCGGTGTGAGCGCGTGCCAAGGAATGGGAAGAGACACCACGTGGAGCCACCCAGATGCAACAGCATATGCTCGGCAAGCCCCGTGTTGCGCGCAAGGCGGCGCGCGACTTCCAGGCGGTGTGCGGCATTGGGCTTGAGATAGGGGTACACCGTATCCTCGGTGAGCACGCGGCGCATACGCTCCATGATCCTGGTGTGGATCTCGCCGTAGTCCCCCGGCCAGGATACCTGCATTTTACCAAGCACGGGGCGGACGTATACCAGTTTGCGCGGAATGTCCAGTTCCTCCACCTCCCACACGCGCCCAGCGAGCGCGAAACGGTCGCCAACGGGCGGGGGCGTGGTGATCGTGCCGATCTCCTCTGCCGTTCCCTTCTCGGGATCGCCCGCGCGGACGGTGAAATCCTCGCTATCCTTGAACACGGCGTAGAACTGGAAACTGCGGAGCAATCGCTCGCCTGCAAGCCCCACGATGAGACCCTTTTCCTCGGTCATTTCCAAGAAATCGTGCTGAAGCATCGAGAGCAAAAGCGTGCGGTAATCCTCGCGGCGGACGGCCGCGAAGGGCGGAAGTGCGAGCACGCGCTCTGCGAGCGCGCGCGGTGTGAGCTCCCCACCCGATGCGAGCACCGAGAGCGTTTGATGGAACAAAAGACTCCAGGGCTCGGTCTTGCGACGGGGCGGCTCGATAAACCGCTCCTCTAAATACAGTTGTATGACGGCGATCGCCTGCAACAACCCCCACGGCACCAGTTGCGGCAAGGGCGTATTCGGCAACGGATCCTCCTCGCGGAACACCATCATCATCTCGGGCGGCTGACCGCGTCTGCCCGATCGACCGAGGCGTTGCAGGAAGGAGGCGACTGAGTTCGGCGCTTCGTTCTGCAGTACGCGCTCCAGGCGTCCGATGTCAATGCCAAGTTCCATGGTGACGGTGGCGCAGGTCACGGCCTGTTTTTCCTCGTCCTTCATTTTCAGTTCCGCGTCCTCGCGGAGCGCGGCGGAGAGGTTGCCGTGATGAATGAGGAACACGTCGGGCTCGTGCCTTGCCGCGGCGATCTGCCGCAACGTAGCGGTGACGTATTCCGTCTCCTCACGGGAGTTGGAAAAGACGAGTGCTTTTTTGTCCTTGACGCAATCGTACATATACTCATAGCCAGCGTCAATGGCCGTGTTTTTTGCACCGTCCAGCACCTTTTTATCGTTTTCCTGCTCGGCGGCATCGTTCTGGAAGAAGAAATGCTCCAGCCCCAAGCGCCAACGAAGCCCCTTTTCGGAAATCTGCGGTGCATCGACCTCAATACCGCTATCCCCCGCGAGCCACGCGGCGGCAAGTTGCACCTCGCCCACCGTGGCGGAGAGTCCCACACGGCGCGGTTGCTTTCCGATCAGGCGCGCAATGCGCGAGAGTTGACACTGGATCTGATTGCCGCGATCCGTGCCCGTGAGCGTGTGCACCTCGTCGATCACCACAAAACGCAGATCACCGAAGATGCGCACGATATCATTGGAACGGTGTATGAGCATGGATTCCAGGGATTCGGGCGTGATTTGCAGAATGCCCGAGGGCGTTTCCAGGAGTTTCTTTTTGTGCGAGGCGGCCACGTCACCGTGCCAGTGCGTCACGGGTACGCCGCTCTCGCGGAGCAGTTCCTCCATACGCCCGAACTGATCGTTGATCAGACTTTTGAGTGGTGCGATATACAGCACCGCCACCGTGGTGGCGGGGCGCTCGTGCAGGGCGGTGAGGATCGGGAAGAAGGCCGCCTCGGTCTTGCCGCTTGCGGTGCCCGAGGTCAAAAGCAGGTGATGATCGGTTTCAAATAACGTGCGCGCGGCGGCCATTTGCACGTCGCGCAAGGAGTCCCAGGAATGGGCATAGATATAATCCCGCACGAAGGGCGGAAAACGCTCGAAAATGCGATCTGCCTCGCTCATACTGCCTCCTTATAAAATGATGTCTTCAGGCGCAAAGCTCTGCTTTTTCGCATCCGTTTCGGGACTTTTTTCCATGCTCTCTCCGATCACGCCCGACACGATACGGGCAAAATCCGCCTCTTCGTTCTGCATCAGGATATTGAGCACGGTCATATAATCGCGCAAGATCTCACGGGGCGTGAGCATCAGATCCGCACCCGTGCGGGCAAGACAGATCTGCAAAAAGCGGAGTTGCTCCTCCTCGGTGATGCGCGGCGTCCAGGCGTAATACTGCGCGTACAGTGCGGTCACACGCACGATGAGCGCGTACAGTTCATCGTCCGAGAGGCGGCGCAAGCGAATGACGGGGCCGATGAGGTTGCGGAACTCGGTATCGGCAAAGCGACTGTCACACAGGCGGCTCCGCAACGCCTCGTAACTAAACAGCCCCCTGCGCGGATCCTCCAGGAACTGGGGTGTGCCACCCAGCACCAGTAAGAGTCCTTCGGCCTTGCCCTGCAGCGCATCGTTGAACATCGACAGAATTTTCTCGTAGTTATTCTCACGGCTGACGCGGTGCACGATCTTATACAGATTCACGCACTCGTCCACAAACACGACAAAACCGCGATAGCCGATCTTGCGCGCAAGCACCGCCCAGAGTTTGATGAAATCATACCAGTTATCGTCATCGATGATGACGGACACCTGGAATCCAAGAGCGCGGCGCGCCTCGGATTTGCTGGCAAATTCGCCGCGCAACCAACAAAGGCAAGCGGACATCAACTCGTCCTCGCCCGCAAGGTAGGCGCGATAGTATGCGGCGATCACGCGGGCGAAATCGAAGCCGCCCACCATAAATTCAACGTCACGCAACGTGGCGCTCACCGCCTCGTGCAATCTTGCCGCGCTCTGCGCGCCCTCACCGATCTCTGACTGCAGTGAGCCGATCCAGCGCGCGATCACACGCGGCAGTGCTCCACCGTCAGGAGAGGCCTTGGAGGCAAGATTTTTCATCAGTTCGCGGTAGGTGGCAACGCCCGCGCCGCCACTGCCGTACAGGCGGCGCTCGGGGGTCAGGTCGGCATCTGCCGTGAGGAAATCACGCTCCAGTGCATAGCCGCGCACCAGTTGCATTAAAAAGCTCTTACCGCTACCGTATCGACCGATGAGAAATCGCATCGCGGAGCCGCCCTCGCCGATATTCTCCAGATCCCGGAGCAGTGCGCCGATCTCATCACGACGACCGATGGCAATATAAGGTGCGCCCGCACGCGGCACCACGCCTGCTGACACAGAGGACAAGAGCGAGGACAAGATCCTGCGCGGCACTTTGATATTCTCTTTATTTTCCATATGATAGTACTCCTTCCTCTTCCAGTTGATCGCGGTAATCCTCGATCAAGACGAAGGCGCCGTCCGCCTCCTCCAGAATGATATCACCGAATATATCCCCCGCTACGGTGTTGATTTCGTCTACAATAGCGTCGGGCATTCTGCCCTTGTTTCTCGCCCACGCGCGTTGCGCGGCGGCGTCGCACGCGGCGGCCAGGCGCACAAACTCGCAAAGTTCGCCAAGCGCGGCGCAAAGCCCCGTAGGTGAGTCGGGCGGTGTGGAGGGCGCGCTGACGCTCGATACGAAATCGTCGATGTTTGGTGCAAAATCCGCACCGTTCCCGTCCGTTTCCGCCTCTTCCCCTTCAAACGCCTCGACCAACGCCTTGGTCGTTTGCCAGGAAAGCGCCTCGATCTCGGCGGCGCGCTCGGGTGAGGGCGCCGTGACGGGCAGATCGTAGCGGCGCTCGTAGGCGGGGATCTCTTCCTCCTTTTTAGCCGCCTGACGGGGTGCTTTTTTCGGTAGCACTCCCACAAGATACGCATCCAGTTTTTCGCGCAACGGCACCTCCACGGCATAGACCGTGAGGCGCGATTTGATGCCCTTGGCGGCGCGCAATGCATTCTCCGCGTATTTGAGCACGTCGCTCATGATATAGCGCAACTCGTGCGTATGCGAAAAAGAGGTATAGTCGATCTCAATGCGGCGCTTGAGGCGGTAGGAGCAGATCGCGCCCGTAAAGGTATCACGACTGACCGTGCTCACACCAGTGCCGCCCGTGAGGATATTGCCGTCACGCTCGCGCAGGTGGTCGATCGCCACGCGCACGGCGCCGCGCAGTACACGGTGATAGTCCTCGGCGGTATCGGAGGTGAAAAACTTGCTTTTGGTATAATCATAGTTGTTGCAAAACAGCAACACGGCACTGACAAGTGCGTCACCGTCCCCCTCAAGCGGCACGTAATATTCCTTGAGGCGACACCCCGCAAGCAACTCGCGGTACAGCGAAACGGGCAGGGACGGGGCGGGTAAACGGTACAAAAGCGAGTAATCGCACAACCACTCGCGCACCAGTGCGTCAAGACGCGGGTGTTCCCCTCGGTAGGAAAGCCAGAGCCGCACCATTGCCTCTTGCACCTGTGCGGGCTCCATCGCGTCACCCACGTTGATCAACTCATACAGATAGAGCAACAAGTAGGAGTAATCGGCCGCAAGACAGTTGCCGCGACGGAAATTGGTGCGCCACCAAAAATAGTATGCCAGTTGCGCGGCGCTCATCTGCGCATACTGCGGCATATAGGAGAAAAACTCCACGGACTCCGTCTTGGTGCCCTCACGCGAGAGGAACGCGTGCGCGTGGCGGCGAAACGCCTCATAATACTCATACTGTGTGCGCCAGGGGTAGATACGTACCTCGTGCAACAGGCACTCGGTGGGCGTATAGGCAAGTAACGGGGTGGGTTTTTCCGCCTCGCGCGCAAGACGCGGTGCCACGTAATGCTCGGTGAGGATCGACTCCTCCACGCGGTACGGGTGCGGATCGCGCGTGACGGAAGAGGTGATCTCCACAGCCTCGGTGTCTCGTTTCGCGGGGCTTTGCTTTGCCGACTCGCGGCGTGCGGGCATCAGCGAAGCAAGATCCCAAAACGCATCGGGATCGGTCCTGTTTTGTCTGTCTGTCACGTGGAAATCACCTCCTTTTCATTCCCTTCTGTAATATTCCATTATACCATCACTTAAAATCCGTGTCAACCGTTTTGCGTATTTCTGACACTTTCCTCTTGCAAACGGCACGCAAATCCGTTATAATAAGGAAAGACCGAACGAAAGGAGAGGCAAACGTGAATATTGTAGATTTGAAGCACCCCGACAAGGCCTTTCCCCTCGTCGGTGAATGCGGCTTGGTACTGGGCAATTTTGACGGCGTGCATCGCGGACACAAGGCACTCATTGACGAATTGAAGCGCCTCAAGGCCGCCACCGCATCGTCGGTGCCGCTGGGCGCCTTTTGCTTTACCGAGCCCCCCGCCAAGTATTTTGGCAAGCCCGCCGCACGTCTGACGGACAACGCAAAAAAAATGGACCTGATGCGCCGCGCGGGATTGCAGTTTGTGATCTTCTGCGACTTTGCAACGGTCGTTGACCTCTCCCCCGAAGCGTTTGTGATGCAGATCCTGATGCAACAGTGCCACTGCAAACTGGCGGTCTGCGGCTACAACTACACCTTCGGCAAGGGGGCGGCAGGCAGTGCCGAGGACCTGAAGCGTTGGCTCGGCTCCCAACAAGGGCACGCCGTTTCCATTGTCCCTCCCGTCACGGACGGCCGACACACGGTGAGTTCGAGTCTGATCCGCTCCATGCTGGAGTGCGGCCACCCCGAAGACGCCGCACGGTTGCTCGGTCACCCCTTCACACTGTCGGGTGAAGTAAGTGGCGGCAAGCAATTAGGGCGCACGCTCGGTTTCCCCACTGCAAACCTCACCTTCCCCGAGGACTCCCTCATTCCTCTCTTTGGCGTGTACGCCGTGACCGTGCGTCTTGGCAAGCAAACCTACTACGGCATTGCCAACGTGGGCACGCGCCCCTCGTTTGACGATGGCACCCACGTGACATGCGAGGTCTTTTTATTCCATTTTGACGGCGACCTTTACGGCAAGCACTTGGAAATCTCCTTTTTACAGTTTCTGCGCGAGGAACGCAAGTTCGACTCCCCCGAGGCACTCATCGACCAGATCCACAGTGACGTCGGTCGAGCCACTGCCTACTTTGGATAAAAAAACTCCGTGCTGGGCACGGAGTTTTTCTTTTTGTAACAGAAAACCACGCGATAGTCGCGTGGTTCAGTAGAGGTTAACCGATGAGAAGAAATCCTCCGTTGTGATATAATGAGTTTGACCTGCCAGTCAAAACTAAAAAACACAACGGAGGATTTATCTATGAAAGAAGTTTCCACAGACAAGAATATTTTAGCACATACAACATGGAATTGCAAGTACCATATAGTGTTTGCACCAAAGTATAGGCGCAAAGTGTTTTTCGAAGAAAAACGATTAGAAATCAGAGAAATACTGAGGAAGTTATGCCAATGGAAAGGAGTAGAAATAATAGAGGGAGAAGTGTGTCCCGATCACATACATATGCTCGTCAGCATCCCACCAAAAATGAGCGTTTCGGGGTTTATGGGGTATCTTAAAGGGAAAAGCTCATTAATGATATTTCAGAAATATGGCAACATGAAATTCGCATACCGAAACCGCGAATTTTGGTGCAAGGGATATTACGTAGATACCGTGGGGAAGAACAC
>JAZSGQ010000060.1:0-5681 GCA_045532805.1 Eubacteriales bacterium | reverse complement strand
TAAAGTGAGCACTTTACAAGTCGGGGCACGGCGAAAAGCGCGAAAATGCGTTGCCGAGAGGCCATCGTGTTCGACTCTCTTCGGCTATTCCCCGGATTCAAAGTCGGATCGTAGCCATGTCGTTCTGTGAGCCAAGGGGTTGTAAAAGTTTATTGTCTTCCTAAGACCGCTTGGCCTCCGACTTTAAAGTGAGCACTTTACAAGTCGGGGCACGGCGAAAAGCGCGAAAATGCGTTGCCGAGAGGCCATCGTGTTCGACTCTCTTCGGCTATTCCCCGGATTCAGCACACGCCAAAGGCGAGCATTGCATCGGCGACCTTCAAGAAGCCCGCGATGTTGGCACCCGCCACCAGGTCGTCACCGAGTCCATAGGCGTTCGCGGCCTCGATCGAGGCGTGGAAGATACCCGACATGATGGTGCGCAACTTGGCATCGACCTCATCGGCGCTCCAGAAATAGCGCATCGAGTTTTGCGACATTTCAAGGCCGGATACGGCCACGCCGCCCGCATTGACGGCCTTGGAGGGCGCCACGATCACGCCGTGCTCCTTGAGATAGGCAAGGGCCTCGTTGGTGGTGGGCATATTGGCCACTTCCACGTAATATTTCACACCGTTTGCCACGATCTGCTCGGCTTCTGCAAGTCCCACCTCGTTCTGCGTAGCGCAGGGCATGAGGATATCGGCCTCAAGGCCCCAGGGCTTTTCGCCCGCGATAAACTGCGTGCCGAAGGTGTCGGCATAGTCCTGTACGCGGTTGCGGCAGGAGGCGCGCATCGTGAGCATATAGTCGATCTTTTCGTCGGTGTTGATGCCGTCGGGGTCAAAGACGTAACCGTCGGGACCCGAAATGGCGATCACGCGCGCACCGAGTTCGCCCAGTTTCTTGACCGTGCCCCAGGCGACGTTGCCAAAGCCCGAAACCACGACCGTCTTGCCCTTCAGGTCATCACCGAAGTGCGAAAGCATCTCCATGGTGTAGTACACGGCGCCGTATCCCGTTGCCTCGGGACGCAGGATCGAGCCGCCGTAAGAGCGCCCCTTGCCCGTGAGCACGCCCGTGAACTCGTTGCGCAACCGCTTGTACTGGCCGAAGAGATAGCCGATCTCGCGTGCGCCCACACCGATGTCACCTGCGGGCACGTCGGTGTCAGCACCGATGTGACGGGCGAGTTCGGTCATAAAACTCTGGCAAAAGCGCATGACTTCTGCGTCGGATTTGCCCTGGGGATCGAAGTCCGAGCCGCCCTTGGCGCCGCCCATCGGCAGCGTGGTGAGCGAGTTTTTGAAGGTCTGCTCAAACCCCAGGAACTTCATAATGCTCTCGTTGACGGTGGGGTGGAAGCGAAGTCCGCCCTTGTAAGGGCCTATCGCGCTGTTGAACTGCACGCGGTAGCCGCGGTTGACGCGCACTACGCCGTTATCGTCGACCCACGGGACGCGGAACTTGATCACGCGCTCGGGCTCAACGATCATATCAATGACACCTTTTTCTATATATACGGGATTCTGCACGATCACGGGCTCGATAGATTCCAGCACCTCGGTGACGGTCTGGTGAAATTCGATTTCGCCCGGATTGCGGCGGATCACGTCCTGTAAAACCTGACAAAGATAGGGATGCTTCAACATAAGACGGGGGCCTCCTTGGGAAATAAGATGCTATCAGTATAGCATATTCCATGGGGCGTGTCAAGGCCTTTTTGCAAGTTTGCGGAAAGAAAATTGCAAAAAACGGCACATACAAGGCGATCAAGTGGCGAAAAATGATTTTTTTACAGTTCTCGATCTTCAAATTTGGCATGCGTGTCGGTGGATTGCATAAGCCGTGCAGCCTCGGCATAAGTTGTAATGAATTTGGGAAAGGGAAGGGCTCTTATATGAAAAAGAAGGGTACTTGGATCGCGGTGGTGGCACTTGGCTGTGCACTGCTTGTGGGAGTGGTGGGAATCGCGCTCTTTTCGCTCGGCACGGGCGAGGGAGAGACGCGCGTGGTGAGCGCGGGCGTGCAATATTTGGCGGACGGGGCGCACGTCGCGGCCTCGGCACCGATGGGGGAGAGCGTGACGTTCTCGCCCGAATGGTTTGACAACGCACTGCAGGGCGGACGGGTGAGCGCCATCACGGTGACGCGCCTGCCCGACGTGACGGCGGGGGAATTGATGCTCGGCTACGGCGAGGTGAGCGTGGGGCAGACGATCCGCCGCGAGAACCTCTCTTACTTACGCTTTGCGCCCATGGAGGGGGCAAGTGCCGCCGCGTTTTGCTTTGTACCGCAGACGGTGGAAGGCGCGGCGGGGTACGAGGTGTCCTGTGCGCTGTCGCTGACCGACGGGGTGAATTGCTGTCCCGAAAGCAAGGGCGCGCGGGTGGCGGTGTCCACACACGCGGGTCTCTCGCACGGCGGCGTACTGGAGGCCGAGGACCCCGAGGGGGACGCACTCTTTTTTGAGGTGGTCCGTTATCCCGAAAACGGGACGCTCTCGCTGGACGGCGCTACGGGTGCGTTTGTGTACCTGCCGAACGAGGGCTTTGACGGCGCGGATTCCTTTGTATGGCGCGTGCAGGACGTGCACGGCGCGTATGGGGAGGACGCGACGGTGGACGTGACGGTGCATCCGCTTGTCACGGGCTATTTTTTTGCGGATATGGCCGACAACGGTGCGCATTCTGCGGCACTTTCCGTGACCGAAGCAGGGTTGCTTTCGGGGCAGACGATGGGCGGCAAGCACTATTTCCACCCCGAGCGCACGCTCACGCGCGCCGCGTTTGTGGCGATTCTTCTGAAGGCCGCCGAGGTGGAGTTCCCCGAGGCCGAGAGTACGGGCTACACCGACGATGCCGACATTCCGAAAGGCATGAAGGGGGCGATCAAGTACGCACGCGAGCAGGGGTGGCTTGGCGAGGACACGGTATTCCGCCCGCACGACGCCATTACGCGTGCCGAGGCCGCCACGATCGCCACGCGCGTACTGGGATTGGACGCGCCCGGGTACAGCGAGGCGGTGCGGGATCACGATATGATCCCCGTGACGGTGGTGGACGCACTGTATGCGGCGCTGGAGGGCGGCTATCTGCAAACGATGACAGACGGGACGCTCTCGCACACCAAGGCACTCACCCGCGCCGAGGCGGCGGTGTTTTTTGCAGAGGTGATGGAGTAAGAAAAAAGCACCCGTACGGGGGCTTTTTTCTATTGCCACGCGGCGGGGCAGGTGCGGTTCTGTTTGAACCAATCCCATTCCTTGAGCACGCGGTTATCGTTGGAGCAGACTACCTCCACGGTGGTGGCGTTGGCCGTGACGACGATATTGCCGTTCATCGAGGTAAATTCGCCGTTCTTATAATCCACGCACAGCGTGGTCACGTAAACTTTATCGGTATAGAGTGCCACGCGGTCGATCATCGCCTGCGTGGGGAACTGATTTTCGTTGTTGTCGGTATACTCGGAACTGCCCGCACAGCAACACACGCACACGATCTCAGGGGAGATGATCTCCAGCAGTGCGGCGGTGGTGGAGGACACCGAGCCGTGGTGTCCCGCCTTGAAGAGCACCACCTCGGGGAGCGTATTGCGCTCGATCAGTTTGGCTTCACCCGGGCCCTCCAGGTCGCCCGTGAGCAGGTAGTGATTCTCGCCGTAGGAGAAGAGCGTGCAGACCGAGTAATCGTTCTCGTCCTCGGCCTCGTTGAAGTAATAGTAACTGTCCAGCACCGTCATACTGATGCCCTCGCCGAGGTCAAACACGTTCTTTCCCTCTGTGATACAGTCGGCGGCGGTATAGTGCGTGGCGCCCGCGGCGATCTCGTCGTCGCGCTCGCTTAAGTATTTGCCGTACATGTTGGTGGCGGTGGCGGTCTGGTTGGTCAGGGCAAAATCAATGATGGTGCCCACCTCAAAGAGATCAAACAAACTGCCGTTTTTGAGGGTGAAGCCCGCATAGTGATCCTGATGCGCGTGCGTGACGATGACGTATTCCAGTTTGCCGTCGGTCACGTACTGATCCAGATAGGCCTTGATGGTGCCGATGCTTGTGGTGCGCGAGCCCGCATCGATGAGAATATCGTTCTCGCCCGCCTTGATATAGGTGCAGTCGCCCGTATACTTGTTGCCAAGTTCCAGGAAGTGGATCGACAGTGCGCCGTCCACGACGGTGCCGAGATTTGAGGGGCCGTCCTCCTTGGGCGGTTCTTCTTCCTCGGGTGGGAGCACGCCCGTGAGTGCATCACGGACGCCGTTTGCAAAATTCTGCACCGCCTCCAACGCGTCACAGGACGTGAGTAGAAGCACCGAGCAGACGAGAAGCAGGGAAAGGAGCAGAAGGGATAAGCGTTTTTTCATAGCGAGCACCTCCGTATGTCTTCAGTTTTATTATAAGGGAAAGAGGTGGAAATTGTCAAGAGAAAAAAGTGCGACGCGTGCTCCCCCACCCGCTTCGCGGGAGCCCCTGCAAACGAGCGAAGCGAGTGTTGACGCCCTTCGGCGCAGCCGAGGGCAACTCCCAGGAGGGGGCCTTCGGGGAACGAATCATAAAAAGCTCGTGCGAGCATTTGCTCGCATGGGCTTTCGTCAAAACAGTTCCTCGAAGCGGCCTTCCTTTTTGATGCGGATACGGACGGTGCCGAGTGTGTTCCAGATGCTCTCGCCGCCGTCCAGCATCAGTGCGACGGGAATGAGCACGTGGGTATTGATCTGGGTTTTGAGAACGAGCAACGCGATGGCCGACAGCGCCAGCAGGACCGCCGTGAGCATCAGTCCCCACCAGTGGCGCATACCGAAGGCGCGCGCGTCCACGGCGGTCTGGAGTTTGAGCAGTGAGTCGATGAGCACGTACACGCCGATGATATAGGGCAGTGCCGTTTGCACGTGATCGGGGCTGATGATGAAGAGCACGCCGAGCACGAGCGCGAGCGACCCCAGTGCCAGATCGTACTGGAAGGCAAGGCGGTACAGGTCATTCGAGAAGTAGCCGAGCATACGCGCGGCACCAAGCAACAAAAACGTGCCGCCGATGAGATAGCGAATGATGGTGAGGCCAAGTTCGGGCCACGCGAGCAAAAACACGCCCGCGAGGATCATCAAAAGTGACACGACCACGTGGACGATGCGCATTTCCTTTACAATTTCAAGACGTTTCATACGAGCTCCTTTGTGTTTGCAAAATTGAGGGCGGCGCTCAGATCTTCGGGGGTGGGGGGCGGCGTTTTGCCGCCGCGCATGGCCTCAAGGCACAGCCCGAGGACTGCGTGACACAAAAGGCGTCGCTGTAAGGGGGTGGTATGCACGCTTGCGTGCAGGTCAACCGATGCAAGACAGTCGGTAAGGTTGCGGTAAAAATAGCGCTCCAGGCCCTCAAAGCCAAGCGAGAGTGCGAGCGAGCGCGCCGCCGCGGGGTGCTCCTGTGTAAAGCCCAGCACGCGCGCGTAAAGGGCGGTGACGGTATCTGTAACAGAGCCGTCGGTGGGGAGGGACTCTATCACGTCGCGGCACAGATCCTCCAGCACGGCATAGATATCCTGAAAATAATAGTAGAAGGTATTGCGGTTGACGCCGCAATCGTCCACGATGTCACGCACGGTGATCTTGTCGGGCGGCCTTTTTGCGATCAGCCGCAGAAAGGACGTGACGATGGCTTGCTTGGTCGGTGACGGCATAAGGGCTCCCTCCTTAATAGAATCGGT
>JAZSGQ010000041.1:0-20230 GCA_045532805.1 Eubacteriales bacterium | reverse complement strand
CATGGCTACGATCCGACTTTGCCATATGGCATAACGGCGTTTTTGTTTGTAGGATCAGTTTGCTGTGAGGCGGAAACGAATCTCCACGCAGGCGTGCTCCTTGACGGTGAGTTTGCCGTTTTTGATGACGTTACCCACCAGCGTGTACATATAGTGATCGTCCGTGAGGATCACCTCGCCCGTATTGACGTCCACACCCGTAAGATCAAGTTCAAGCGTGACGGGCTCATCCTTCGTGTTGGCGATCAGCACAACGCCGTTCTTATCGTCACGCGCGCCGAGCACGTAAATGTCTTCGTCCTCACACGCAGATTCCACCTCGTTGCCGAGACGGTACGCCGTATTGAAGGCCTTGAAGCCGTAATAGGTGCGGTAGGGGTAATACGTATCGGGATCAAACATACCGCCGTACACGCTCGGGCCGATGCGTGCATCGTAGTAGCACATGGCGTGCGTGCCCGTTTTCTGCATACCGAGCAGCACGGCAAAGGTATCGACCGCCGCCTTGGCCGTACCGCGCTTGCGGTGATCCTGACGGCTGACGTTCCACTCGTTGAGGTGATCGGGCACGTTCTCAAAGCCGTATTTTGCAAGGAGCTTGCGGCAATATCCTGCGGAGTTGATCAGCGTTTTGGCACCGACGTTAGAGTAGGCGTGCCAGCTGAAGAAGTCCATCGGGGAGCCCGTTTCCTTCACAAATTGCAGAAATTTATGCGCCCAGTCGATGCGATAAGCGGGCTGGTTGTCGCGGTGCGCATACTGCGGATCGACACCCTCCAGATCGGGATCATAGGTCATGAATGGATTGAAGCCCGTCGAGGCGGGACCGCCAATGCAGATGCTGTCGCCGAAAGAGGCCTTGAGATGCTTGGAGGCGGTCTCATACAGCGAGAAGAATTGCTCGCGCGTGCCCTGCCAGGTGGCAGAGGGACGGTTCTCGCGGTAGTCGCAATCGGGCTCGTTCCAGATCTCCCAATACGTAAGACCGAAATGGAAGCCGTCGGCCCACCCCTCGTTGTAGTGGCGCACGATATGCTCGCAGATTTCGGCCCACTTCTGAAAATCCTTCGGGGGATAAACGCGATACGCGCGGATCTTGGCAAAGTTCTCGATCGTGATGCCAAGGCGGTAGATCGGCTCGATACCGTACTCGTAAAGGCCCTTGATGAGAATATCGGTGAACGCAAAGTCATAGGATGCGGGGTCGTTCACGTCCGCATCGAAATCACGGAAAATATTGGGCACGTCCACGAACATATTTTTGCCGAACCAGCCGCCCACGTCGTGCAGACGGGAAAAAGGAATACCCGCTTCCTCAAGATAGTGAAAGTAGGAGCAATCCAGGCCCATAAGAGGCGGTTGTCCCACACCGTGCATGGGCTTGATGCGGTTGCCTGTTTTTTGCTGAAAGTCGGTTTGGATGACAACAGTGTTTTCCATAAAACTCTTTCTCCAATCAAACAAATATAGGGGAAGGGCCTTGCGCTTCCATTATAGCAAGCGCCGTGAGGAAAGTCAATCCTCGTTATTCTTGCTTTGGTGTGTAGCCGTACTTCTTTTTGTAGAGCCGTGTGAAAAAGGAGAGGTTGGAAAAGCCCGCGGCCTCTGCCGCCTCGGATACGTTATACTCGCCGCAACCGAGCATGGCTCTTGCGTGCTTGAGTCGAAGATCATTTCGGAATGAAACGGGCGTGGTGCCCGTGTATGCGCGGAAGAGTCGGCGGAAATGGACCTCGCTCATGCGGCAAAGCTCGGCATAGAAGGAGATCGGCTTATTTTCCTTCCAGTGCGCGCCAAGTTCGGCGAGTGCCGCTTGCAGCTTTTTGTATTTTGCGGGGAGTCGCGCATACCCTCGGTCGATCTGCCATAACAGGGTATAGAGGCAGGAAAGATAGTAAAAGGGATGTGCCGCGGTGCGAGTGTCGGGTGGATCGAAAAAGCGCTCGATTAGTTCACCCGCGTGGGGAAGTCCGAGCTTAAGGGGGACTGACAAATAGGCGGGAAGCTCGCCTTGGACAAGATCAAATTGCACCATTCTATTTTCGGTATGATTCTCCAGATATACGCTCGTGTAGACCGAGCCGCGCGGAATGAAGATCACCTCGCCTGCCGCCACGCAGATACTTTTCTCCTCACCGTCATTGAAAATATATTGCATTCGCCCGCTGACGGTGTGGATAAATCCGTGTTTGGCGCGCCCGTAACGGAAGAGATGCGTGTAGCCCTTCTGCCTTGATACGCTTTGCATATCGATGCTGCTGGGCGTAAAGCGGGGCTCCTCGGGAACGTATTGATGCTTCACCTGCCATCACCTCATTTGTATTGTATAACATTCCGCGCGTCTTGTCAATGGAAAATGATCGAATCGTGTTAAAATTGGTCGGGTATGACCTTGATGTGCGCGCGCTTCACGTGCTATAATGAGATGATAACGTATGGAGAGGAGAGCGCACGTGAGGGACGCCTATCTACTGGGCACGGAGAATGCGAAGCGGCTGTATTTTGAGCACGCCCGTGATCTGCCCATCATTGATTTCCACAATCACATATCCGTTGGGGATATTGCCGCGGACAAACGCTTTGAGCAACTGCACGAGCTCTGGATCGCCTCGGATCCTTACAAGCACCGCTTGATGCGCATTTGCGGTGTTCCCGAGCGGCTAATTACGGGGGATGCCGCGCCTTATGAAAAATTCGAGGCGTATTGCGAGATATTTCCGTATTTGGCGGGCAATCCCGTATACGATTGGTCGCGCATGGAACTCGCGCGCATCTTCGAGATCCATACGCTTCCCAGCAAGGAGAGCGCAAGACGCATCTTTGACGAGTGCGGCGAGATGCTGGCCTCGGACGAGTTTTCCTGCAACGCGATTCTTCGCCGTTTTTCTATTGAATATCAATCTCCCGTGGCGGCACTTCTGGACGATCTTTCTTTGTTTGACGGAGAGCGCGTTGCGCCCTCACTGCGTGGAGATGATCTTCTGGAGCCCACGGGCGAGCGGATCGCGGAGCTATCGCAAAGATCGGGCGTGTCCGTTACGGATGTCGATTCCTATATCCGTGCTGTTTGCGTTCTGCTGGACCATTTCGCCGCCGCGGGGTGCCGCTTTGCCGATCACGCGCTGGACGCGGGTTTTTTTGAAACCGATACGGACAGAAAAAAAGGCGCATTGCTCACACGCCTTGGCGTGGAATACGCACGGCGCGGCTGGACGCTTTTGTTGCATTTGGACGCCAAAAGAAGGACGAGCACGCGGCTGGCGCGTATATCGGGCCGCTTTGGCGGATATGCCGCCGCGGGCGGCGGATTTCCCGTCTCGGCCGTATGCGATCTGCTTGGCGAGATGGAGGAGGCAGGGGGACTACCCGATACGGTGCTGCTCCCCTTGAACATGAACGATCAGGCGCCGCTTGCCGTTCTGCAGGGCTCGTTTTCCGAGGACCGAAGGAGTTCCAAGGTACAGCTCGGCCCCGCTTGGTGGTGGTGCGATCACGCGATGGGCATCGAGCACACGCTCAACTGCATTGCGTCCTTTGGCGCGGTATCGCAGTTCATCGGCATGACCACGGATTCGCGCAGTATACTTTCCTTTGTGCGCCACGATTATTTCAGAAGATTGCTGTGCGCGTGGCTCGACAGACAAAACACGGCGCTTGAATGGGATCTGCCCACGCACGTGCAGGGCGAGATCGTTCGCAATATCTGCTATGCAAATGCAAAAAACAAGATAAGACTGAAGGGAGACCGCTATGAGTAAATTGTTTGAAAATAAGATCGCAGTGGTGACGGGAGCGGGCGGAACGCTTTGCTCCAAGATCGCCGTACAGCTTTCGCTGGAGGGCGCTAAGGTGTTTTTGGTCGGGCGAACAGAGGAAAAACTCAGAAAAACCGAAAAGGAGATCCGCGCCGCAGGCGGTACGCCTGCGGTGATCCACGCCTGCGACGTCACGGACGAGGGCGCGGTCGCGGCACTTGCCGCCCGGGTCTTGCGCGCGGGCGGCTGTGATTTTCTTATCAACGGTGCGGGCGGCAACAATGCGAAGGCCATGCCGACCATCACAAGGTACGATCCGCGTGAACTCGCGGGCGATCTGCCCGAGGGGCAAAAGGGGCTGTACGACATTGACATGGAGGCGTTCAGGAGTGTGTTGGAGATCAATACGATGGGTACGGTGATCCCCACGATGGCGCTGGTAAAGCAAATGATCGCAAAGGGCGGCGGCGCGGTGATCAATTTCGCATCGATGAACACCTACTGTCCGCTCACCCGTTGCTTTGCCTATGCGATGAGCAAGGCGGCCGTATCCAACCTGACACAGTCCTTTGCGGCATACTATGCGCCCGCGCACGTCCGCATCAATGCCATTGCGCCCGGTTTTATGGTCAACGAGCGCAGTAAGGCCTATCTGGGCACGATAGAGGAGGGGTTGACCGCACGCGGCGAGCAGGTCATCGGTCACACGCCTATGGGCAGATTCGGAGAGGCCGAGGATCTGATCGGCTGTGTCAAATGGCTACTCGACGACAAGACGTCAGGCTTTGTGACGGGTATTACTGTCCCTGTTGACGGCGGGTTCCTGACGCTCGGAGGTGTGTGATGCTTCTTGCCGACTATTTCAGAAGCGAGCGTGACGTTACGTGGGAGATCGCGAAGCAATGCGGTGTTTCCCACGGCGTGATACGGCTCCCGGAAGACGGTCGATTCGATCTCACGGACGCCTCTCATTGGCAAACCGTTTGCCGCCGTTTCACCGATTACGGTATCACGCCCGTGGCGATTGAGCCCATGCCCAACGAGGTGCACGATCACATTAAGGCGGGTGACGGTATGCGAAATGCGTGTATCGAACGGGTCATTCGTATGTTTCCTATTATGCGCTCTCTTGGCATTGACACCATCTGCTTCAACTGGATGGCGCACATCGGGTGGCTGCGCACCTCGTCCGACTATCCCGAGCGCGGCGGTGCACGCGTGACCGCCTTCGATATGGATAGGTTTACCCCCACCAAGGCGCGCATCACAAAAGAGGATTTGTGGGCGAATTATACCTACTTCATCAAGGCCGTCATTCCCGAGGCGGAGCGGTACGGCATCAAACTGGCCCTTCACCCCGACGATCCGCCCGTGCCGCGTCTTGGCGACGTGGAGCGCATTATGATCTCAAGAGAAAATATCAGAAGGGCAGTGTACGGTATCCTGGAAAGCGACAGTCTTGGCATCACGATGTGCCAGGCAAACTATTTTCTCATGGGCGAGGACGTCGAAAAAACGATCGAGGAATTTGCCGGGAAGATCTATCTTGTGCATTTCAGAAACACCAAGGGCGTGCCGTTGCATTTCCGCGAGACCTTCCACGACAACGGCGACATTGATATGGCGCGCGTGATGCGCGCATACGTGGAAAACGGTGTGGACGTGCCCATCCGTGTGGATCACGTGCCGACCCTTGCAGGGGAGGCCTCTCACATGCCCGGGTATGATGCGCTGGGCAGACTGTTTGCCATAGGATATCTGAAGGGCATACTCGATGCCTGCGGAGGAAATCATGATCAGAATTGAAAATACAGTGATCAAGGAGCAACCGAACTTTTGGAATCATTGCTTGTTTCACCCTACCGACGCGGTAGAGGATGCGTGGGGCAAGCGGATCCTGGACCGCTTGGCAAGTGACGGTGCCATTCGGACCGTGCGGTTGTACGCCATGCTGGAGGATATTGTCTATACGGACGAGGACGGACGTCTTTGCTATGACTTCCGCACGAGCGATCTGCGCCTGGATTATATGCTGGAGAAGGGATACGATTTGTTGCTTGCATACGGCGGTATGCCCGATTGCATCGCGGCGTCGACCGTCAATAAGACCAGCGTGTCGAAGAACCAGACGCGCTACAAGGGCAAACTGTGGAATTCCGCACCGCCACGGGACTATGCCCTGTGGGAGGAGATCTGCTACGTATACACCAAGCACCTCGTAGACCGATACGGCATTGAAACCGTTTCAAAATGGCGCTGTCAGTGCTTCAACGAGCCCGACATTCATTGGTTTTTCCTCTCCGAGATTCCCAACACCGACGAGGACACGGTCAGGTATCGTTTGCCTGCATACTGTCAGATGTACGCCGCATTTGAGCGTGGCGTGCGACGTGTGTCCGACCGCATCAGGATCGGCGGCCCCGCGCTTTCTCACAGAAACGAGTTCCTCGGCGGCTTTCTTGACTTTATTAAGGAGAAGGGGCTCAAACTGGATTTTATTTCCGTGCACAATTACGGTACCTCACCCGCCAAACTCAACGATGGACGCAAGCCGATCAGCGTGCAGAACAATATCGACAAGCACCGTGCACGCGTGGAGATGATCGAAGCGAAGGGCTTTGCGCATCTGCCGCTTCTGGTGGACGAGTGGGGCTTTGCCACGGCGGGCTTTTATAACCGTGAGGAGTGCCCCGCGCTGATGGCGCGTGAGACAGAGGTGTTTTCGGCGTATTTTGCCAAGCTGATACACGAATTCGTGTATGCCGATTTTAAGCTCGATCTGCTTGCCATCTGCCTTTCGGGTCAGCACGAAATGACGGAGGATTTTTCGGGCTTCCGCAATTTCCTCACGCTCAATTTTATTGCGAAGCCCATTTATAATGCGTATATTCTGGCATCGCGTCTTTACACGCATTTGCTGAAATCCGAGTACGATCAAGATCGCTTCGTATTGCCTACCACGGACGGTGCGGGGAATTATGCGGTACTGATTTCTTATTCCTCCGAGCATTTTGAGGAGGACCTGCCGACCGTTACGGAGCGCGTTGTGTTTGATGAAGCGATCGGGGATAAGACCGTGACGGTGTTCTGCATTGATAAAAGTACCACGAACCCTTACCGTATGTGGGAGCGCGCGGGGTGCCCCGAGATCGAGGGGGAGGTCCTGCGGGCACTGCGCGAGGAGGGACGTCTCAAGCCCTTGACCGTGCAAAAAGGAAGTGAGCCGATCACCTTGACGCTGACACCGAACGCGACCTATCTGATCACGGTGACGGCATAAGGTGCAAGAAACTGCCAAAGCAGACAAGCGTATGAAATCTTTTTTGATGATTGGGCAATCTAACATGGCGGGGCGCGGCTTTGCCTGCGAGGTGGAGCCGATCCAAAACGATCGCATCTTTGTGTTGCGAAACGGTATTTTCCGGAAGATGTACGTGCCCGTGAACCCCGACAGAGCGTTTTCGGGCATCAGTTTGGCGGAAAGCTTTGCCGATGCCTACCAAAGGGGAGAGCGGTAACGACACGGGGCTGATCCCCTGCGCCGACGGCGGCACGCACATCGAAATGTGGGGTGAGGGCTCGCTTTTATTCGATCACGCTTGCTATATGGCGGAGCTGGCCGCAAGGAGCTCGGAGATCGTGGGCGTGCTGTAGCATCAGGGAGAGGGGGATTGCTCTGCGGAGCGCTACCCTCACTACGAGGAGCGATTATCCCGTATGCTCGAAGCCCTGCGTCGGCGGCTCGGTGTGCCGCACGTGCCCGTTGTGCTCGGCGGCCTTGGCGATTTTCTGCTCTTGTGTGAATTGTCGCAGGATCTCAAAAACTACGCGCACGTCAATCAAGCTTTACGGCGCGTCGCCGCTACGACGGCACACTGCGGCTTTGTTGATGCGAAGGGACTTGGTTCAAATCCCGATCACCTGCATTTTTCTGCGCCCGCTTTGCGCGAACTCGGCTTGCGGTATTTTGAGGAATATAAGCGACTGATCCGTGGCTTGCACGATTGAGCACCTGCGGCACGCAAAAAAGGCGTCGGTACACCTGCGATCAAGCAGGTGAACCGACGCCTTTTTTGCGCGCTTTATTTCAGAAGCGTCAACTGCGGCTTCATCATCACGCCCTCGGGTTTCAGGTGATATTCATAGCCGAACGAATCGCCGCTCTGGCGCCATGCGGCGGGCCCCATATATGCGAACCGGTCGTCCGCCAGATGCACAGGGCCGAATCCGTTTGTGCGCGGTACGAAGAGACGTACCGTCACGCGGTGTGCGCCGCCGGCGACTCTGCCGAGTGAGACCTCATACGGTGGGTAGGCCAGGATTTTGGCGTCCTCACCGTCCAGGAGCACCTCAATCACCGCGCCGCGATATTGCGGGACACGCACGCGAAGTTCGGCACCGTCAAAGTCTTCGGGTACGACCGTGTCGAGGTGATAGTCAAGCGCGCCGCTGTAAAAGGACAGACCCTGCGGCACGATGCTTGAAAATCCGAGCGAGTCGGGCAGTGCGGTGATCACCGCGGCATCGCCAACGGTGCGTGTGCCGAATTCGCCGAGAATATAGCAGTACTCGGTTGCGGTACGTTTGCCGAAAGGCAACGTGAGTTCGAGCACGTTCTCGCCCTTTTGGATCACGGGCAGTTTCAGAGTTTTGATCGAACGGTCAACGTAGTAGCCGACCGCTTTACGTGAAATCGGCTTGCCGTTCCAGAGGATCTCTGCTTTGTCGGGATTCTCGATCGCGAGCATCGCGCGGGGGACGCGGATCTCGCTGTTGATACAAAAGCGCAGACGGATACGGTGGGTGATCGGCTCCTCCTTGATGCACCAGGGCTGTGCCGCTCTGCCCGAGAGCGTCGGCCAACCGAGGGCATTGCGACAGCGCGTGTCGGCACGGAGCAGTTCTTCGCGTTCCCGATACGGCTCGTCGTCCAGCGCAAATTCCGCCATGTCAAGAAGAAGCGCGTTCGGCTCGCGCATAGCAAACGGGACGAGCGATGCGACGGGCAGTTCCTTTTTGTCTCTTTGTGTCCCGACGGTGGGCGCGGGAAGGTTCTCGGCGTACGCCGCAGGCGTGAGACGGAACAGGAAACTGTCGTAATCGTAGACTCCGATGACGAGTTCGGTCTTGCCGTTCTCGTACCGCACGTGCTGTGCGCGGATCTTGCCCGTGAGGGAGTCGTACAGTTTGGCCGTGTAGCGGCCGGGCACACGGACGGTCATTGTCGCGTGCGTGGAAATATCCTTGTTGTAGGGGAGTTTGCCTCGGCAAAGGAAGAGCCAACGGTCCCCGTTGTCCTCGCGCAACTGATAGAGCATATCCTCGGCGTATGCGCCGTCACGGTCGCGGATCTCGACCTCACGGACGGGCTCCAATGCGTCGATCAGTTCACTGCGACTGAAGGAGATCACCTCACTTTGTCGGTAAAGCGCCGCAGGCACGTCCGACACGGCAGCGTCCATCAGTTTTGGTGCCGAGCCCATAAAGATCAGTTTGCCGCCCGCCTTGCGGAAGGCCTCCAGGTGCTCAACGGTCGATGCGCGCAGCGTCTCGCACGCGGGAACGACGATCGCATCGTACGCCATATGGCCGACTCGCAAGGGCGCACCGCCCTTTTTGCATTGCGCGGGGAGCGTCGTTTCGCAGATATAGTCAAAATCGTAGCCGCCGAAGGACAGCCACTTCACGATGTTTTCAAAATTTGTCTCGAGATTTTCTGTCGCCAGTGCAGACTGTTCCTGCGGACCGTAGTGGAGCCAATAGGACTCGATGGGGTGGATCACGCCGACGCGCACGACGGGCTTGCCGCGTGTGAGTGCGGTGTGCAGACGCGAGAAGTGATCCTCCACGTATCGGTACTGTCGGTACCAGGCGCTCTGGTAGCCGATCGCGGCGGGATAATCTCGCTTGGCTTCGCCCTCCATTGAGACCCAGGCCAGGTGCGGCACGCGGACGGTGACGCCCATTGCGGTTTGCCAATCGCCCGAGAGTTTGTAGCCGCGGAAGTCGAAGTCCCACGACGTCACGCCGTAGAGTTCGCTCATCATGCCCTCTCTGCCGTACTGACGGACGGCGGACTGACATTGCTTTGCGGTGTTGAACTCGTACCTTGCGCACAGCATATCAATGCCCGGAAGTTGGAAGGCGCGGTAGGAGGGCATTGCCTCGCCGAGCATGCCCGTTTGCGAGTCGAGCGTTGCCTCTGCCATCATATGTCCCGTGAGAGAAAGGTTGTGCTTGTTGCACCAATCGCCGCACTGGTCGGCAAACGCCTCGGTAAAGCGCTGTCCGACGTGCTCGTGGTAGTGATAGCGGGTAGTGGAGGGGGCACCGTTCGGGAGATCCCAGATGAGTTCGGGAATGCGCTCGATCAGCGACTCCCCGTATTTTGCGAGGTAGGTGTCCTCGAGATCGTCCGTCCAGGGAAGTTCAAGCGGCTTTTTGTCGGTCGCAAAGGTGAGCCGCTCCTTCCTTTTGAATTGCGGCTCGTCGGTGAAGATCGCGGGAACGGTCTTATCGAATTCCTTGCCGACCGCGTTCTTGTACGCATCGTACGTCACCTCAATGAAGCGCTTGATCGCATCGCGGTTCAAGGTGTCTACGTACGCCTGATTGTTGTAGCGGGGGGTGTCCTCGCGGATCACCACGTAGGCGTAGAACACGTTGCCCTTGGCGTCCTCTCCGTCTGCAAGACGGCGATAGGAGCGAAGCGCTCCGTCCTCGTTGAGAAGGACGTCGAATCTGCCCAGATCCATGTGCGGCGCCGTTTGTGTCCTGCCGCAGACCGTTCCCGTCGGCACCGTATAGGGCTCGGGAGAGAAAATAAGATGTCGGCCTCGGTACGTTGCCTCTTTTGTGACGATACCGCCCGCAAAGCCCGAGGGCCAACGGTCCTCGTCGTACAGCCACGCGAGCATGCCCTCCCGTTTTGCCTTTCTGACGCAGGATCTGACCAGTTTCATGAATTCCTCGCCGAGGTATTCGGTTGCCATACCCGCGCGGCAATGTATGTGAAAGCCGCCGAACCCCATTTCACGGAGTTCGTCGATCTGGCGCAGTAATTCCTTCTCGTCGAGTTTGCAGTTCCACGACCAGAAGGGCGTGCCGCGGTATTCGCTTGTCGGATGGCGGAACAACTCGTCGGAGAGTTCGGCCGCTTTATTCTTTTTGAACAACATATGCAACGTTCCTTTTCCGTGGATGAATTCAGGTTCTGCTTTATCAACAGTATAACGCAAAGGTGGCAAAAAAGCAATCGCAATTTTGCAAAAAGACAAGGGAACTGTTTCATAAAATGCCGACGGTCGATGCGGAATGGGCTTTTCTTCGCGGCAACTCCTGTCGAAAAAATGTTGAAACGTTCCACAATCTGTGTTATACTGTAAATGTTAAGTAATCACACCATATGTGATCAAACAAGGAGACGGGTATGCAAGACGGGTTCAAGCAAGTGACCAAAGACTTTGATATAGACTATTTCATCAACGGGCTTCGCGGTGCCTACCATTCGGTGCAGGTCTCCAAGCGTGAGGTGGAGCGCTACGTGGCGTGGAGGAACGTTAAAATTCCCGAGGTGCTGAAGTCGGACGCAGGCGACCTTATCCCGATCGGAACGGTGGACAATCTGATCCTGTTTTTGGAGAGTAAATACGGTACCGTTTCTTTTACGAGCGGAGAGGAGCCCGTGACCGAGACGTATATTACGCTTCCCTCAAGCAACACAATGCCGGAGAATATCGTGCAGCGCGTGATCGACATCGTCACGTCGCGCTTCCCGAATGCCGAGACGATTCCGCTTAGAGAGATGATTGCCGCCATGGAGAAGGAGGGCGTTATTCCTGCGGACTTTGGCTTTAAAAAGCCCGCCTACTTTTTCGGAGCCCTGCCGCATCTGTTCCGTCTGGAATCCCCGGGGGCAGGCCGCCCGTGGAACTGTTTGCGCCCTGCAGATTCGCTCTTGGTGCAGGCCTTGTTGCATTTGCTTCGTAAACAGGGACTCTCGGTCATCACACCAGAGAGGGCAGTGGAGCTGCTCAAGCAGCTAAGAGGGGGCAAGCCATTAAAAAAGAACGCACGCGCTTTCGGTACCGTTGCGATGTGTCTGGCACTGATATCGGGAGACGAGGCGCTTGCCGCATTGTTGTATGCCCTGACGCCCGAAACACAAAGAATCAGCGCGCTGTTTGATTCGGTGGGTAAGGCGCTTGAGGGGAGTGCTTTTGGCAAGCATCTGGGTAATTTGATAGCAACGCTTGAAATCTTTCTTTGCACTGCCGATGTGGAGAGGATCATGCCCACGCTTGAGACGTGCTCTCTTGTAGCGCGCCCCTTTGAGCCCTTTTTTTCCAATGACCGTTTCAAATATGTTGACAAAGTCGATACGGATATTACGGCGCTTGCGCACTACGTGATTGCGTATTATAACAATCCCCGTTGCTGCAAGATTTTGCGCAACTATGCCAATGCTTTCTCGCGGCATAAGTTGCGCGCGGTAACGATGCTGATGAATATGTGCTTTTTCGGCGACTCCTCGTGGGATTCCTTTTATGACGTACTGCGGGCGGAGAACGATGCGTCCCTCCCTACTAATTTCCTTGCCTTCAATGAGGCGATCTTCGCACGCGAGGACGCGAAACTCTTTGACAAATATTGGGAACTTTTTCTGCCGCACGTGATCGGACGCGGTGTTTTTTGCAACGAGGAGAGAGCGGCTCACGCCTTTTATGAGGTGGCGGGCACACGCGAGTGCAGTGATGCACAATGGCTCGTGCTGATCGCCATAGCGGAATCGCGCGGCGAGTTCGCCATGCTCTATCGCGAGGTCTTATCAAAGAACGAGGCGTTTCTTTCCAGATTGACGCTCAATGATGAGTTGAACATTCGATTGATGATCGCACTGCTCTTCGCCTCGGGGGAAGCGTTCTCCGAGTTAGAAGATGCGTTCGGTGCGCTTCGCCGTAACGTTTCGGCTATTTCCACCCGTCGCAACAGGGCGGTGCTACGCTGGCTCGACGAGCTGTGGGACGCGCGCAGGGAGACGGTGAACACAGAGATCCTGTCCGCCTCTTATGCCTTACTCAAGACCTATCCCACGCCCCCGCCGCAAACGGTCTTGGACACGGTACTGTATCCCGATGCCTGTGCAACGCTCCCCCCGTATCGCGTGATCTGGCACTATCTGAATACCTTTGGCGGCAACAAGGAGATCGCGGCTCTGGAGGAGTCGTTCCGAAAATACCTGATGCGCAACGCGTTGCCGCGCGGCGGTTATGCGCGCAAAGAGGTCTATCTGACGTTGGCACTCTTTGTGGAGCACACATTGAAGAGCCCCGAAAGCCGCAGTCTGAACAACTTGTACAATTACCCTTTCCTGTGCAAGAAATACGCGGTTTTGAAAAAATTGGTGGGGGACGATTCTCCCTTGCCCGAGAGTATGGCTTCCGTACTTTATCAAATTGACGAATGGGACGCCTATGAGCAATTTGCAAAGGCCTTGGACGTCTTTGCCGCGACCGTTCCCGTGGAGGAGCCGTGGCGCGAGGAGATCCTCTACGCCACTGTTTCGAATTACTGGGACGAAACGCTGAACGTGCTGTTGTGGGCGCAAAAGCCGATCTTACCTTACCGCGACGTGCTTGTTGCGTTCCTTGACCGTATTGCCGCGCGCAGTACGCTCGTTCGCCGTTTCTTGCAGATGTTGCTCTATACCGAGGTGGGCGCACGTATTGCGGGCGGCGAGGACGAGGCAACTTTGCCTGTCAGGAAAAAGAGCGAGGTGCGCGAGGCAGTGCGCGCCTTTGAGGAGGGGCAACTGGACCTAATTGCGTACCGTGAGGCACTGTATGCGCTCACGGATCTGTTCGTGCCCGCACTCTCTCCCGTGATCCGCTTTGAGATGGGTGCGGATACCGAGACGTTGCACGGCATCGCACTGGTGCTTACCACCAAGCGTTGGGTCGAACTGAAAAACGCGCTCGACGCATTCGCGTCGCATGCTTCTCTTGTGTCTGTGCTGATCCCGTGCATCGTGCTGACGCATTATGCCTCTCACATCAAGGATCTTGTGCTTTACGCGGTGAAGGAGCGTCATCCCATCGCCGATGCGTTGCTCTCGCACCCTATGGTGCGCGAGACGCTCGGTGAGGTCACGGCAAACTATGATCGCAGTATCCTGCACGCGCTGGCGGGCGACTTCGATGCCGCGGCGCAACTGCTCCCCTCCGAGGTGGATTGCCTTGCCTCAGGACACAAGTCCTATGCAACACTTTCCCGAGCCATCAAGGCGCGGGAGATCCCCGATCCCCACACGTTGACCGACAAAGGCGTCTCGGCTCCCGTCGTGACCTTCTCCTTTATGGAGCGGGCCGACGATCAGGGTGCGGATGCCGCACGTCTTGCCGCCGATTTTTACAGCGAGGGCGTCTTGACCGTCGCAGAAAAATGTCTTACCGCCCGCAAGATCTATGCGTTCGTGCTGGACGGCGGTAAATGGGTGGGCTTCGATACCCTGGCATTTGCCTGGGGCTTTTTGGAGATCGAGCGCGAGCTCTCGATGGAGCGCAAGGCCGAGATTCTTGTCGAGATGCTGGAAAAACTCCCGCTTTTGCAGGATCAGCAGGCGTTTTGTGCGCGCTTTGCCGCACAGTTTGCCTATATCGCGTCCGAGTTGCCGCCGCATCTGTTTTCCAAACTGTTTGCGCGCCTTTCCTACGCGCACGGCCTTTTGTTCCGCGCCTATGAGCGCTACGAGCATCGCGATTGCTATGCGGCGCTGATGCTGTTGCTCGGCGAGGCGGTGGACCTGATGAAAAACACCGCGACCGACACGGCAGATGCCCTCGCGCGCCTGGAACTGATCCGTTCGCGCGTGATCGCCGCGCAACAGTCTTATGAGCAAAACGCTTTTGCCGCACGTGCCGTGGAGTTGATGAACAGGTACGTGATGCTGGTGGCCGCGCGCGGCACGTTTGAGGTGCGCTTGCTCAATGCCGATCGCACGGTCGAGGGCAAGCACTATGCGCGCGCCTTTGGTGACACGGTCTTCTATCAGATCAAAAACGTGGGATTTGAGCGCGTGCCCGATCTCACGCTCACCTTCACGGTGGACGGACACGAGGAAAGCACGCTCCAGATCCACCCTGCCGAGATCCTCAAGGCGGGACTGGGCCCCGGGTGCGTGTTTGCGGGAGAATACACGCCCAAACTTTCCAACCCGCCCGAGGACGGCGCCGACGTGTGCATCAGCGTATGGATCGAGCACACGGAGAAAAACGAGAACGGTGGCGAAACGATCCACCGCTACGAGGCCGTGAAGGGGGCCGTGGAGGGTAAACTCACCGCCTGCCGTGCTCCGTCGCTTGCCTACCGCAAAAAGGGTAGCGCGGGCTACCTGACCTCGCTCAAATGGAAGGAGCACCTCATTGGGCGCGAGGAGGAACTGGATCAGATCCTCGGCGCGCTCTCCAACGGCGAGAACGTTCTGCTTTACGGCACGAACGGTACGGGAAAATCGAGTATTCTGCATCATATCAAGAACCATGGACTGCTTGCCGAGATCTTCGGAGAATGCGGTGATATGCAACCCTTTGCCGCGCACCTGATCAGCGCGAGGGAAGGGTGTAACGAGCAGGACGTGTTTGGCTCGTTACTCACTTCTTTGGGTATACCGAAGGAGAAGACGGACCCCATCTTCGAGCAGGGTACTTGCGTGGACGACGTGCGACTGCTTCGCCTTTTCGATGACGTGAACACCGCACTTTCCCGCGGTGGCACCGTGGCGTGCGTACTGATGGATCAGTTTGAGCGCGTGGTGGCTTCCGAGGCGGTTCGCCCCGAACTCTGGCAGTCCCTGATGGAAAAGCGCCATTCAAACTTCTGTTACGTACTGGCGGGCTCCAACGAGGTATTGTACGAGGTCGCCACCGCGCGCGATCTCGGCAAGAGCGTGTGGCGCGATATTTTCCGCCCCTTTGCGCAGATCAAGATCGGCAACCTTGGCAAGGAGGCATTCCGTACGTTCCTCACGCAACCGCGTGCGCTCAACGGGGGTGAACTGACCTACACCGAAGAAGCCATTGCCTATCTCTGGTCCTATACCAACGGTCACGCGCTCTATTCGGTGCTTTACGGTAACCGCACGCTGGACGTGATGTCAAAGCGCGGCGTGAAGCGCAACGTGATCTACCCAGGTGACGTGTTCGCGGCCATTCACGCGACAAAGGACGAGGCGGTGGAGAACGATATCGGCGCCGCTACCGCAAGCACGGTATGGGCGCAGATCTTCCGCAATATGGAATCCGATACGGCCGCTATGCTGGTTGGTAAGACGCTTGCCACTCTGCAGACCGAGGGGGAGCAGGCCGTCAGTTACCAGCGATTGCTCCTGGAAACGGGAGAGGCGGGCGGATTGTCCGAGGCCGACGTGCACGCGGCGCTGGACGTGTTGCAGGCACGCGACTTCGTCACCGCCGAGCACGGCGAGGACGGCGAGCAGGCGACTGCCGTGACAAAGCGCTATCGCTTCCGAAGTGACCTGTATCTGGAGCATTTCCTCACATACAGCATTGAGATGCTGATGAACAAGGACACGCGTGAGTCGGCACGCAGAGAACGTCTGATTGCCGACGTGACGCAGGAACTGCAACGTGGCAGTTTCAGTATGGAGCAACTGCAACGCTTGTCCGCCGCCGCGCCTGATGATTTCAGAACAACAAAGATCGAAGCCGAAAAGTACTATGAATCGGGCGCGATCGATCAATCGAAAAATTTGCGCATCGAAAATCTGACCATCAACCACGTTTCTGCCTCCGTGGATGCACTGCGCACGCTTCTTGGCGCCGCAGAGGAGGGGAGCGTGGTGGACGAGAGGTCGCTCTTGCAATGTATCGATGCTTTCCCGCGCCTTTCCCTGCGCTCCCCGAACGCGCAGGTGGACGAGAACGACGAGCTCGGTAATCTGGACGTGGACGGCTACGTCAATACCATGACACAGGGCATCAAGCGCGCCATCGTGCTCTCGGACGGAGATGACAAGCACGAGGCTGGCGGTTTGCCGAAATACAGCTCCCTTGTGGAGTGGGCGGAGAAAAAACTGGATAGTCTGTCGGGCTTTACCGACAAGGATCTTGCCTACCTTTGCTCGGATAAGGTCAAGCCGGAAAACAGAGAGGGCATCCTTGTGGCACTCTATCTGCGCAGTCTGTTCGACGGTATCCCCAAACTCCCCAACGTAAAACTGGATTACTCTCCCGTGACGATCTCTATGTGCAAGGCGCTGGAGAGGATTCTCAAGGAATATCATTATCGGTTGTATGAGGACGAGGAGATCGGCGTGAAGGCGCTGACGCTCTTCAGGATCGAGGATTACCAAAAATGCCTAGAGGAGGGCAAGGAGTGGAATCCGCCTCCCATCCGATTCGAGGCACAACCCACGATCGGTACCTTTTCCACGGTGCTTTGTGCGATGTTTCGGATCGATGAGCAGGATCCCGACTCCTGTGGCAAGCGCGGCATTCGCGAAAGATACGTGAAGCATACGCCGAAAGCAAGCGATGAGCAATGGGTCGCGTACACGGAAAATCTCGACAAAGCAAGAACCATCCGTAACAAGACGGCGCACGTCAAGGTCGTCACGCAAAAGAACTGCGACGATTTTATCGAGTTGTACTTCGGCAAAAAACTGTTGGAGCAAACGCGTGCATACGCGGCAACCGACGTCTGATCAAAAAAAGAACGGGAGGGGAACCTCTCGTTCTTTTTTTGATTTTTGTTGGTATAAAAATTCCCAAACATAAAGTGCCTTTTGTCGCACACAATATAATCGGAGCGCGAAAGCGCACGCAAGGAAAAGCGACGGTGCGGACAGTGCGTGGGCGTTTGTGCTCTTGAAAATAGATAGGCCCACGCACGTCGCGCGTTAACGGCTGACGTTGACCGATGACAAGCGATTGGGCGAAGGAGTAAAAAATGGCAAACAAGCAGGCAAAGAAGGCACTTGAGCAATTCAAGATGCAGGCAGCCAGCGAGGTAGGCGTAAATCTTAACCAGGGTTACAACGGCGATCTGACCTCCCGTCAGGCAGGCAGCATCGGTGGCCAGATGGTCAAGAAGATGATCGAGTCCTACGAGAACGGTATGACCAAGTAACAACAACGGAACAGACAAACAGGGGAGCGCGCCCGATGGGGCGGTCTCTTTTTTGTATTTGAACGGATAGGAAGAGAATTATAGAAAATATTTTTCAAAAATTGGAAAATTCTATTGACGAACTTGAAAAAAGAGGGTATAATGGTGGTATAGTATAAAAACGGAGGGCGTTATGAAGAAAAGCGAAAGACTCCAAGCGGAAAAGTTTTTGCTGCAATGCATTTCAGACGAGGAAAAGGATTTTGTGGAGCGCACGATGCAAAAATACGGCGTTTCCAAGTCTACCGTATATAATTATTTGACTACCTTGCAAAACAACGGCGAGGTGGAGCGCGTGGGCGGCTCGATGCCTTATCGCGTGACCTATCAGACCAGGCGCATCACCGTGGATCCTACGCGTGACAAGTCCGAGGACCGTTTGTATGCGCGTGACATTGCGCCGCTGCTCACGGATCTGCCGCAGAACGTGCAGAAGATCTGGCGCTACTCGATCACCGCCATGCTCAACAATGCGCTGGAGCATTCGCGTGCCAGTGCGATCATCTGTGTGGTCAGCCGCAATCGCCTTTCCACCATTGTGGGCGTGCTGGATAACGGCACGGGCATCTTCCGTCGCATTCAACAGGACGTGCGCGAGGCAAGCGGTGATATGCTGACCTCGGCCGAGGCGGCGGCACTGCTGTTTGCGGGTGGCTATACGGGCGTACCCGACACGCACGCGGGCGAGGGCATCTTCTTCGTGTCTCGCCTGATGGATCACTTTGCCATTCGTTCCGAGTTGCAACTCTTCACGCCGCACGGCGAGGATGAGGAGGACACGGGCGAGCGATTTCGCGGCACCGCCGTGCAGATGGCACTTTCCAACGATTCTCCGCGTGAACTTTCTGCCGTGATGGATAAGTACATCGATCCCGATCAGGGCTTCATTCGCACCGAGATCCCCGTGGGTCGTTTCTTCGGTGGCAGTTTCCCCGTGTCGCGTTCCGAGGCGCGCCGTCTTGGCTCGATCCTGGAGGACTTCCGCGAGGCAGAACTTGACTTTTCGAGCGTGGAGGAGGTCGGCCGCGATTTCGCGCACGAGCTGTTCTCCGTGCTTGCCGCCAAATTGCCGATGTTGCGCATGACTGTGGTGAATGCCGAGCCCTCGGTGATGGCGACTCTGCGCCGCGCGGGCTATCAGCCGCCCTACGATTTCAATTATTAAGAAAAAAGCGCCAACGCAGTTGCGTTGACGCTTTTTTATTTGGTGAGCATCAGGTTATCCAGTACTTCTCGCAGGCGCGCGGCGCTTGCGAGAAGTGCTTCCCGTTCTTTTGGCGAGAGTGGGATCTCCAGTACGCGTTCTACGCCCCCCGCGCCCAACATGGCGGGCAGACTCATGGAGAGTTGCCCCACACCGTAGAGGGAATCCGTCCAGACCGAGATGGGCAGGATCGCGGATTCGTCGCGCACGATGGCGGTCACGATGCGCCTGACGGCCTCGGCAATGGCGTAATAGGTGGCACCCTTTGCGCGAATGATGCGATAGGCGGCATCGCGCGCCATAGCAAACAGTTCCGTGAGATCCGTATCACTGCACGCGGGGCACCCGTCGCCGCAGAAATGGTCAAGGTCAACCCCCGAGATGTTGGCACTGCTGAACACGGGCAACTCGCTGTCCCCGTGCTCGCCGATGATAAAGGCGTGTACCTGTCTTGGGTCTACACCCAACCGCCGCCCGATCAGCATTTTTAACCTTGCGGTGTCCAACACCGTTCCCGAGCCGATCACACGATGTGCGGGGAAGCCCGAGAGGCGTCTGGTCACCTCGGTGAGGATATCCACGGGATTGGTGACCACCAGCAGGATCGCGCCGCTGTTGTAGCGGCAGATATTATCCACGATCTCGCGGAAAATATCCGTGTTTTTTCGAACCAGGTCCAGGCGTGTTTCCCCCACCTTCTGTGCGGCGCCTGCGGCGATGATGATCAATCCGCAATCCGCAAGATCCGCATAATCTGCCGCACGCACCTCGGCGGGGGAGAGAAAGGGCATCGCATGGGCAAGGTCCTCGGCCTCGCCCACGGCGCGCTCGTGATTGACGTCAAGGAGCAACAACTCCGAAAAAAGTCCCGTTTGCAACAGAGCATAGGCGGTGGTCGCCCCCACGTTTCCGCACCCGATGATGGCGCACTGTTTCATATTTGACATAACGCATCTCCCGTTTTTTGGAATAGTATGCGCACGCGGACAGGCGTTTATGTAAAAAAGAGCGCAAACGGGCGATTTCTCGCACCGTTTGCTCTCTTTTTAACTCTGCCGATAAGCCGGGTTCTGTCGTGAACGGCCAT
>JAZSGQ010000037.1:0-78252 GCA_045532805.1 Eubacteriales bacterium | reverse complement strand
TGTGTACACACAACCTGTAAAAACGGGCGTCCCACTGCACCCCCGCCACCTCTCCCGCATATCCTTCAAAGTGACACAACTGTGTCAAAAAATCGACCCAATTTGCCAAATAATGACTTGTTAACAAATAATTTACAATTTTGGAAGAGCCTTCAAAACCCAAAACAACAGGCGAAAACGCGCCGTTTTTCGCTCAAATTTGGGCGTGCCTCGAAGCGTCGGAATCCCCCTCTTCACCCGCACCGTTTTGCTCCCAACCTTGAAAACGGATATCCCCACCCGTCTGCACCGTTTTTACCCAAAATGGCAAAAAGAGTGCTCCGAAAGCCGCATTTTGCCCCAAAAATGCCGCCATTTTGGCGTTTCGCCCTGCGTTTTTTACCTACAAGACGGTAAGAAAAGCATGCGTCGCCCCCGCCCGCGGACCCCTTGTGGTACGCCCCTGACACGCCCCTGGAACGGACTGAGGAAATTACCGCTTATAATAATAGCGCGCGCGCGAAAAAATGGAAAATTTTTTCATGGCGCAATTTGTAAAAATGCTTGACAAAGCGTGGTAGCTATGCTATAATTTGTTTAACTGGAGTGAAATATTTTGTTTGTGTTTGTTAGAAGCTCCAAACCTTGGAACAGGAGGTGCGAAAAAAGCGGATATCCGGCCGGTCAGGGTACCCGTATTTTGCATGAGGATCGGATCAAACGCAAACAACAATACTTGATTTCAAAAAATTTTTTATTTGGAGGATAAACATGAAAAGCATTATGAAAAGAAGCTTGGCACTTTTGACTGTTGTCGCTATGCTTCTGTCTATGCTCGCCGTTCCTGCGCTCGCAGTGAATTCGAACAGCCACGTAGACTCTCATGCTACCGAGCTGGATAACGAACCCTGTGTTCACGTTAAGAACGGTACTGCAACTGCCGAACAGATCGGCGATAGGGTTCCTGCTACCTGTATGACTGCAGGTGGTGACTGGATGCAGTGCACCAATCGTGAGTGCAAGGACGTCTGGTTGGCTAATCCCACACCTATCGATCCCGAGGCTCACGTATATGAAGACACCGTGGTGCCCCCCTCTTGTTGGTCTGAGGGTTATACTGCCAAGGTTTGTAAGTATAATCCTCAGCACAAGATCGAAAAGGCTGAGCCGAAGGACCCCCTTGGCCCGAACTATCAGCCCGATCCCAATCACGTATCCGACGGTGGCAACTGTGTTACCAACGGCGCGTTCTACTGGGTATGCGCAAACGAGAACTGTGACTGTGAGCCTCTTTGCGACGCTGACGCTGCTACGCCTGTAAACTGTGTTGACGCCAATAATGACGGCAAGGTTGACAGGACCGAGCACAAGTGTAAGGCATGGGTAGACGATGACTACGTTGCCGACGGCCACAACATCGTTGTTGTTGAGCCCGATGAGTGCGCAGTCGATGCTAACGATAAGCTGATCTACAAGGCTCCCACCTGTACCGTGGCCGGTATGATCACTTTCAAGTGTGAGGCTTGCACCGACGTGGAACCCTGGAACGTTACTGTTGCTGCTTACGGCCATGATCTTCGCAACGTGACTTATAGGGGCGCAACCTGTATTGCTACCGGTCTGAAGGCAGGCCAGTACTGTGATCGTCCCGTTGACGAGAATCAGGACGGCCATGATGACGTTGACGCTGATGGCAACGTGATCCGTTGCTCTCACACGGTTGACGCATACGACGCTACCAAGCGTGGCGAGGCCGCTTTCGTTACGCCTATCGTTGAGCACAACCCCGTTGACCTCACCGGCAAGATCCGTTTGGTTGAGGTTGAGGGTAAGCTTTACCTGACCGACGACACCACTGTAGAGGAGATCGATGCTTACTACGGCGGTAAGTGTGCTCCTGCCGGCGGCACCCCTGAGCTTGGTTACCAGTACCAGCGCTGTGATAAGGGCTGTGGCGAGGTGACGCTTGTTGAGAGTGTTGCTCCTGCGCACGTTCCTTACACTGGCACTACCGTGGTTGACGATCCTCTTAAGGTTGCACCCGTTGAAGTCCCCAACAGTTGCACCGAGTGGGGTTACACCTGGTACACCTGTTCCGTCTGTGGTGAGAACGGCCAGAACGAAGACGTTAAGGGTCTTCGCGATCACCGCATTGCTCCTGAGCATACTTACGTTGCTGCAGGCTCCAGCTTCAAGGTTGTATACACCTACAAGGAGGTTGATGCAGACGGCAATACCGTTCTTAAGGACGGCAAGCCCGTTTACATGATCAATGCTTCCACCGACGTATACTACTATTCCTACACCGTGGAAACGCATGCTGGCTACAAGGCTGTAGAGTGGGCCGAGTACGTTGCTCCCACCTGCGGCGAGAAGGCCACCTTTGTTCACACCTGTCTTAAGTGTACGGATGGTCTGGAGAGTCTTGAGTTCATGCTCGAGCACCTGATGATCGCAGGCTCTGAGACCTTCCATCCTGCAACTTGCACTGCCGATGCTTACTACACGGCACGTTGCTCCAGAACCGGTTGCGAGGGCAACAAGGCTGAGGGCTACCGTATGGACTATACCTTCACCGTGGAGCAGGGCCCCGCTGACGGTCCCATCAACGGTACCAGCACCGAGACCGCTTCCTACAAAGCACTTGGTCACCAGAAGCCCGACGGCACCCGTAGCCCCTACGGTTACCATGTTGGAGCAGCTGCTTCCACTTGTACCGCGGCAGGCAACAAGTCCTTCGATGCTTGCTTTGATCCTACCTGCCCCGATGCAACGCTTAAGGCAAATCGCGCATACCTGAACGATGACGGCACGGTCAACAAGACCGCTATCGCCGGCACCGAGCTTGACGATGCCGCCGACGGCCACAAGTGGGACGGCGAGAAGGGCATGGATCCCACTTGTAATAATCCTTCCTACAAGATCGTCGTTTGCTCCGTTTGTGATGCTGAGCAATGGGATGAACTGGATTCTGCAAACTCTGCTTGGGAGGCAAGAATTTCCGGCTCCGAAGCTCACGACGGACGTCAGGCAACCGGTCAGCACAACTATGTGTTTGCCGTTGCCGGCAAGGAATCCACCTGTGTGGAGAACGGTTATGAGGAGCTTTGGACCTGCGAGAACTGCGGTCTTGCTTCCAACGTAGAGGGTCAGAGAGGTGACGGCTACGCGCTCGATGTGGATGACATCGATCTCGCTCAGAAGAGATTCGAGCCCACCTGCTCCGCTCCCGGTTACGTGTTCACCTACTGTGCTGAATGTGTCAAGGACGGTCTGCTTGTGCCCGGCACCGATTCGGAAGGTCGTGACGTTTACGTTGTGGCTTCCGGCAAGACTGTTCCCGCGGGCCACGAGTGGGCTGAACTGAGCACCTTCGACAAGCCCAACGGCGATCTCCATGAGATTGCTTCCACAAATATCATTTATCTGGTCGACGACGAGGGCAATCGCGTTGTCCGTAACGGCCGTTACGTTATCGTAAGCTTCGTGAAGGAAGCAGACGGCACCGTTTATCTGATGGATGGTGCAAGCAAGATCACGCCTGCCGCTGGTGACCAGACCAAGGTCAAGAACGGTACCTGCCAGGAGGATGGCGACGATCTTCACCAGAACTACTACACCTGTAAGCACTGTAATGAGGTTATCCTCTTCTCCGTGCGCCTTGAGCACACCTATGACGATAGCAAGCTTCCTACCTGTGAGACCAGCGTGAACTGCACGGTTCCCGACTGTAACAAGGTGATCAAGCCTACCGTGGGTCACGATTGGCATCAGGAAGGCACTGCGAACGCAGCTTGTGGTCCCGTGAATCCCGTGAACGGTTACGAGATCTGGAAGTGCTCTTACGCTGATTGTACCTACACCGATGCTGAGGACGCTACTGCTGTTGCCGACGCTCGTTGCAACACTAATGCAGTTGGCTATGACTATCGCTTCACCGAGGCGCTTGTTGCTCCTGCTCATACCTACGATCCTAACGATAACCCCACCTGCTTGAATGACGTTGTCTGCGATGTTTGCCGCGACACGATCAAGGAAGCAAAGGGCGAGCATACTTGGAGCGATTGGACTCCCGTTGCTCCCACTTGTGAGCTGGGCGGTTATAAGTACCGCGTATGCTCTGGCGAAAACTGCGATATCGCAGACAAGACCGAGAAGGTAGATACTGATCCCAAGTTGGGTCATGATTTCGGCAAGAAGCAGTACAACCTTTCCAGAACCGCTGACTGCTACGTATTCGGTTATACCATCGCATTCTGCTACAACTGCCACCTTGAGGTTAAGTTTGATAGCAAGACCTATGCTCCCGACAAGGGCCACACGATCGCTACTTTCACCCAGGCACCTACCTGCGAGGCTCCCGGCAAGACCGTTGAGTACTGCTCCGAGTGTAACAAGACCATCGACGAGAACAAGACCGACCTCGACTGGGCTAACGTCCCCGCTTACAAGAACGTAACCTCCACTACCGAGGGTATGGAGCAGCTCGCGCACAAGAACGAGTTCGGCGACGTGCTTTTGAATGACTGCACCGAGATCGATAAGCTGCTTGCAAAGTATGCAGAAGAGATCGAGGCTGACGATACCTATAAGGATAGAGTCCTGAAGTGTGTCGTTCCCAACGGCTGCAACTACACCTACACCGATGCCGACGGCCACGTATGGGCAGTTGGTAAGCAGGAGCAGACCTGCACGCAGCAGGGCATTGACTTCAAGTACTGCGAGAACTGCGAGGAAAAGATCATCGTTTCCGTTAAGGCTCCTCTTGGCCACGGTCACAACGGTGCTGACAGCCTTCAGTGGGTGATTGACTCCCACGCAACCTGCACGACTGCCGGTGCTAAGCATCGCGTATGTCTGGATTGCGCTACCATGGTAGGAACCGAGCTTGTTCCCACCGTTATTAAGGTTGACGATCCTATGTACGTGAGCGGTGACATCACCTCTGAGATCCCTGTGGTCACCAGACCCGCAACCGCCGAGGATGTTACCGAGACTCCCGCAGCAACCGGTCACACGGCTACCAAGTGGACGGTTGATGTTCCCGCCTCCTGCACCGAGAACGGTCACATGTACCTTGAGTGCACCGTTTGCGATGCAGCAGTTAAGGTTGACGAAACCTTCTTTGTGAACGGCCAGCCCGTAGTGGCAACCGCTGAAAACATTGTTGATACCATCACCAAGCTTGGTCATGAGTTCACTGTAGTGGTTCCCGGCACCTACAAGGCTCCCACCATCTACGCAAACGGCGAGTACACTGCAAACTGTGTCCGTCACAGCGAGTGCGGCCAGAGCTACGTACACACCTACCAGGATGATTGCGAGGACACCGAGCATGAGGATCTCAAGAAACTTGAGGGCGTACTGCTTTCCGCTGAGATCGTAAACGCCAATGGCAAGGAGGCACTCATCACCAACAAGTCCACCATCGCTTACACCCTTTATATCGAGTCTGACGGCAAGAACGTGGATATGCTTCAGCTTCAGCTGTCCTTCAATACCAGCGTGTTCTCTTACGCTAACCGCTTCGAGCTTCCTCAGATCGATGAAAACACCAAGGGCAACATTTTCGGCACCACCATCGGTGCAGGTAGCGCAAGCACCTTTGTCAACGCAACCGAGGACGGCAAGGTCAACATCTTTATTGACAACAGCACGGGCAAAGTTGTAACCGTTGGCGAGAAGACCGCTCTTGTCACCATCTACTTCGAGGTCAATGCTGATGCAATCGCTCAGTATGCCGATGGATTTGATTGTGCAATCACGATCAAGGATTCTGCTTCTGACACTACCGGTCAGGTTCTCGTAGTTCCCGCTGACGAGGAGGTTCTCTCCGTTTACGCGAACAACGAAGACACAACCGTTGAGATCAACAAGCTCGGCGATCTGAACGGCGACGGCTACATCAACGCTGTCGACCTCAAACTCATGAAGAGCATCACTCCCGATGCCGGCTATGACGCACGCGCTGATATCGATCAGGACGGCGTTGTGACCAGCTTCGATAAGCTTGCTATTCTGGATTATATCCTGAGCAACGATTACGCTGCATTCCTTGCTTACGCAGGTGCTGAGACCTACACTGCTTAATTCTATACTGAAAAGAGAGGTATAAGATGCAACCAAAAAGAATTCTTATCTCGCTTTTGGTTGTTATGCTGCTCACTTTCTGTATGATCACTGCCGTTTCGGCGGCCGAGATCGTTGAGATTCCCGCCCCCTCGTTCAGCGTGAACACCACGCTGAGCGAGGACAAGGCAACCCTTGAGGTCAGTGTAGCAGTGGACGAGGCGTATGCTACTGAGGTATTCCTTCAGGCGATCCTGTTTGAGTATGATCCTACTGCTCTGGAACTTGTTTCTTGTGAGCTGAACAGCGATTACGTGTTGGAAAAAACCGAGGATGGCCGGCTGACGATCGGTTCCGATGTGGCCAACGTTGCAGCAGGCGAGATCCTTAAGGCAACCTTCTCCGTGAAGGATGTCTGCGAGATCCCTGCCGTGACCTTCTTTGACAAGGTGATTGCCGCTACGCTGGTTGAGCAGGCGACTGTCACGCTTGAGAGTGACGTGCTCGACGCACACGTATGGGACGAAGGTGTTGTCACCGAGCCCACCTGTACCGACGAGGGCTATACCACGCTGACCTGCCAGAAGTGCGGTGACACCAAGGAGGTTGATCCTACCGATGCGCTTGGTCATGACGAGACGGGCGCCCCTGCCACCTGTGATACCGCAAAGGTTTGCCCTCGCGAGGGCTGTGGCGTTGAGCTCGCTCCCGCGATCGGTCACAAGGCAGGTGCTATGGCAACCTGCACGACCCCCCAGGTTTGCGTGAATAACTGCGGTAAGGTTTACGTAGAGGCGCTCGGACATCTTGAGGGCCCTGCCGCAACCTGCACCACTGACAAGGTTTGCTTGCGCAACTGCGGTCACGTTTATGAGGAAAAGCTTGGCCATATCGAGGGTCCTGCCGCTGATTGTGAGAACGATCAGGTCTGCACCCGCGAGGAATGTGGCGAGGTTCTGACTGATAAGCTCGGACATTTGGCAGGCGCTGCTGCGACCTGTACCACCAATCAGGTCTGCACCCGCGAGGGCTGTGGCAAGGAGCTGGCAGCAGCTCTTGGTCATAAGTTCAACGTAGAGGCCGCCACCTGTGACGTAGCAAAGGTTTGTAGCGTTTGTAACGTGGTCGACACCCCTGCACTTGGCCATAACTATGGTGAGTGGGTGCTGACGACCGAGGCAACTCGCAAGGCCGACGGTGTGAACACCAAGACCTGTGCAAGATGCAACGGACAGCTGACCGAGGCCGTTCCCTTTGAGGGCGGTGCTTGCGGCTGGCTGATCGCTCTGTGTGTGATCGTATTCCTGGCAGCAGCGGGCTTTGCAGTCTACTGGTTCCTGCTGAGGGATGACATCAAGGAGAAGGGCGGCGTTGTGCCCTACTGCAAGTCCTTGTTTGGTAAGAAGGAATCTACCGAAAGTGAAGAGACAACCAACGAGAATTCCGAAGAGTCCACCGAAGAGGTGACCGAGGAAGCCCCCGAGGCAGTCGCCGAGGAAGCAACCGAGGAGCCCACTGAGGACAAGACCGAGGAATAATCAAATAAAAAACGGTGCACGCATCGCGTGCACCGTTTTTTTATTCTTATATAAAACTCGCCTAACCCGTAGGGGGCAGCACCTTGACGCCCGCCGCTTCCTCTCAAGGCCTCCCCTTGTGAGGGGAGGGGGACCGCGTTAGCGGTGGTAGGGTAGTAATGACCACGCTTTCCCGCGTCACCCTGAGCGTAGCATGCACTCGCTACGCGAGTGCGGCGGAGTCGAACTGCGAAGCAGCGAAAGGCCGTGCCTTTCGGGATCTCGCGGCGGTGTGTACACGCAACCCATAGAAACCGCCCGCCCCGCCCTTCGGCTTCTCCTTGAGGAGAAGCTCCTGCGTAGCAGGTGATGAGGTGTTGCTTTGCACGAATTCCGCCTCATCCACCGCTCACTCCCCAAACTTCAAACTCGCCGCATATAACGCATTGTTATCATCTCCAATGATCAACGCTTGCCACCCTGCCGTATTACCGCTGAAGTATACGTCACCAAGTAAAGTACAATCCGAAAAAGCCGCGGCGGCAATGCGCTGGACATTCTCATGTAGACGCAGTTCTCTTTGGATGCGTGCAGGGGGACAGTACAGGAGCGTTTTGCCGTCCGCACTGTAAAGTGCGCCGTCATATTCCAAAAACGCCGTGTGTCCACTTGCTACACGGATCAGCGCCAGTCTCGAACAATCCGAAAAAGATGCCGCAGAAAGCGTAGTGACAGTTTCAGGGACTTCAATTGCTCCCACTGTACTGCCCGCAAAGGCAAAGGGCAGGATCTCGGTCACCGTATCTCCCGCAGGACTTGTGGGTGGAATCAGAATACACGCCGCCGTGCAAGTGCCGACGCCCGCCACCGCGCAAGTGCCGTCCCCGTTACTGCGAAAGGCAAGCCCCGTGCTGTACGTTTTCTCTACCACCGTGCTACTGTCGGGTATGAGAATATCCTCATCGCTTTCCTCATCTGCCTCCTGATCGTTCGATGCAGGCGGTGTTTCCGTGATCTGCTCGCCCTCGCCCTGCTCGGGCACCTCTGCCGATACCTCCATGTTTTGCCCCAGTATCACACATCCGCAGATCACCACGGCAAGCAATGCAAGACTCGCTAACATTTTCCAAACCTTCATTTTTACTCCTCCTTCCCGTATGGGATTTCATCATATCATAATAAAAAAGGACGGTCAAGAAAATTTGCTCGTCCAAAATCGACGTGCGCGAGCAGAAAAAAAGGTGGGAATACCGTGTCCTGGTAGGAAATGCCGTGTGCCGTCGGAGCGCGCGATGAAAAGATGGTATACTTGACTTTCGGTGCGTTTTATGGTAAGATAGAGAGGTAGTATTCCCCCTCAAGGAGAACGTATGAAACTGTTGTTTATCGGCAATAGCCACACCTACTATAATGCCATGCCCGAGATCGTGCGCCAACTGTTCGAGGCGATGGGTCAGCGCGTGCATATCACAGTGCTTGCCGAAGGTGGCAAGAACTTGGCCTTTCACGTGAATTCCCCCAATGCGATGTTGAACATTCGCTATGGCGCTTACGATGCGGTGATCGCGCAGGATAAGGCCGCGGGATTTGAGGAAATAAGTTTCCGCACAGCCGCCGCTGCACTGCGCGAGCAGGCCGAAAAGGTGGGCTCTGCCTTTTATTTGTATATGCCCTGGACCGCCCGTGACAACCGCGCGTCGCAGAGCGCTATGACTGACGTGTATCAGAGTTTTTGCCGTGCAAACAAGTGCTTTTTCGCTCCTGCGGGTGAGGTGTTTGGTCGTATGCTGTTGACCGAACCTGCGGAGAATCTGTACCGCGAGGACGGCAATCACGCCACGCCCTTTGGCTCCTACGTGGCGGCTGTTACGGTTTTTTACACGCTGACAGGTCGCAAACGTATCATCAAGGTGGCAGAAATTGAGGACCCGGGCAAGCAAATGGGCTTTTCCGAGGAACTGTGCCAACGTGTGCACACCGAGGCGTGCCGCACGATGCGTCTGTTCAACGGCTGATGGCACCCATTAGGATCGGCGCGCTGACACTGACACACGGCTTGATGCTCGCACCTATGGCAGGTGTGGCAGACACGTCCTTTCGTGAGATCTGCCGCGCGATGGGCGCAGAGTACACCGTGAGTGAAATGGTGTCGGCCAAAGCGCTTTGTTTTGAACAAAGAGGGAAAGGGCCGTTACGTACCGCGCCCTTGGCCAACGTTACCGAAAAAGAATCTCCCGTGGCCATTCAACTTTTTGGCCACGAGCCCGACTATATGGCCGAGGCCGCCCGCTTGATCGCAAACGCCGCGTATCGCGGCGCCAAGCAAGCCGTGCGCCCCGCCGCGATTGATATCAATATGGGTTGTCCCGTGCACAAAGTGGTCGCCAACGGCGAGGGAAGTGCGCTGATGCGCGATCCCGCGCTTGCCGCCGCGATCGTGCGTGCGGTCAAGGATGCGGTGGATCTGCCCGTCACGGTCAAGATCCGCGCGGGCTTCACCAATGAGGAGCGCAACGCCCCCGAGTTTGCCAAGGCGCTGGAGCAAGCGGGCGCGGATATGATCTGCGTGCACGGGCGCACCCGTCAGCAGTTCTACGCACCCTCCAGTGATAACGCGATCATTGCCGCGACCAAGCGCGCGGTGAGCGTGCCCGTAGTGGGCAACGGTGATCTTTGCTCTGCCGAGGACGCCGTGCGTATGCTGGAGCAAACGGGCTGTGACGGCCTGATGCTCGCACGCGGAACGCTCGGAAATCCGTGGTTATTTGCCGAAATCAAGGCGAAATTAGAGGAAAAACATTATATTGCACCTACTCCCGCCGAACGGTTGGAACTGGCGCTCGCCCACGCCGCCGATATGGTGGCACGTAAGGGGGCGCACGTCGGAATCCCCGAGGCAAGGAAACACATGGTGTGGTATTGCAAGGGTCTGCGCGGAGCCGCCGCCGCACGCGGCGCACTGATGCAGGCAGACACAACGGAGGGCATCAAGGCCGTGTTCGACGACCTTCTTGCAGAGAATGTATGAAGGTAGCGGTATATTCTGCCGATGCGGTTCTCGCCCGTATGTTGCAATTAGAGGCCGGGCGGTGCGGATATGAGCACACTGACGCGGGTGACGCGGACGTGAGTCTTGTGGATCTGGACCATCCTGTGTCACAGGGTCGCCATGCCTCGGCGGTGAAAATCGGCTTTGCCGCGCACCCCGAAACACTGGAAAACTCGACCCGTGAGGGCCTGTATGCCGTTTTGCCCCTGCCGTTTTCCGCGCGCGAACTCGACGCGGTGTTGGCGAGATGCGCGCCGCAAACCGAGCGCGGCTTGCAACGCGAGGGAGATACGCTCCGATTGGGAGGAAAACGCCTGCATTTCAGCAAGACCGAACAGGCATTGCTGACCTATCTGTACGACAACCGTCATCGGACGGTTACAACCGAAGAGATCTCTACCATTCTGGGAGAATCTGCGCAAAAATCCAACGCGGCGGCGGTATATCTTTACCGCTTGCGCCGTAAACTGGAAGAAGACGGGTGCACGCGCATCCGCACTGTTCGGGGCGCAGGTTACCGTTGGATGGGAGAGTGAGGTATGGAAAAACAACCGAAAAACACACCCGTTTGCCCACTTATCGGGGAAAAGGGAAGAGGAAAAGCCCCCGTCGCCGTTTTTGATTCCGGCGCCGGGGGTATTGCTGTTTTGCGTGAACTGCACGTGCGACTGCCGCACGAGGATCTGCTCTATTTTGGGGATAGCGCCAACGCGCCTTATGGCGAGCGGAGCAGTGAGGAAGTGTGCGAACTCACGCTTTCGCACGCGGCGCGTCTTCTGACGCACGCCAAAGCACTGGTGTTGGCGTGCAATACCGCCACGGCCGTGGCGGCGCACGCGCTACGGTGGCGCTATCCCGACGTGCCTGTGATCGGCATGGAGCCCGCGCTCCGTCCCGCACTTGCCACCGCCCCACACCCGCGCATTCTGGTCATGGCCACTGAGGTGACGTTGCGCGAGGAAAAGTTTGCGCACTTGCTGGAAAAATGCGCCGAAAACTGCACCGTTTTGCCACTTCCCGCGCCTGACATCGTGCGGCTTGTGGAGCGTGGCGAGGAGAAGGGCGTGCGTATGGCTACATATCTGCGCGGCCTGCTCGCGCCCTTTTGCGAGACGCCGCCCGACGCGGTGGTGCTTGGTTGCACACATTTTTGTTTTGTGCGAGAGCAGATCGCGCAGATCGTCGGCAAACGGGTGCCGATCTTTGACGGTGTGGCGGGCACGGCGGCACAACTCGTCCGCCGCCTTGCCGCCGCTGATCTTTTGAATGGGAAAAGCGAGCAGGGGAGCGTGACGCTCACCTCCTCGGACGGCGCGGCACTGCCGTTGTATGCAAGATTGTTGATGGACGAATGATGCCTGACGGGATGAGTTTCGCGGGAAAAATGAGTGAATGTTGGAGAGAGGACGGGTGGTTCAACCCGTAACGGGGCGAATATTTTTGCTCACGGCGACCGTGAGCAAGCTCCCGTTGCCCTACTCGCAAAATGCGCCCCCGCGTTTGTCCGCGGTCAAAAAGCAAGGAGGACATTGTGTGACAAGGCGCACAAACCGTGGCGCATTTTGCCGCCTGCTCCAAAGAGAAAAGCCCACCAAACGGTGGGCTTTTCTCTTTGGAGCAGGCGACGGGAATCGAACCCGCAGCATCAGCTTGGGAAGCTGAGGTTTTACCACTAGACTACGCCTGCAAAGAACAGTATTATTATAAACGAAATGGAAGGGATTGTCAATGCCTCCGAGCAAAAAAGCCGCATTTTTCATCGCGCGATCCGCCAAAATCAGCCGGCAGGGACGAGGGGTCGCGGTATGTCTAAAATCAAACTTTTTATGTCCTTTTGTGCATTGTTTTTCTTTTTGTGCTTTGCTATAATGGTGCTACCAAGAACCCGCAGGAGGTATGTGATGAAACTTTCTCAAAGATTGTGGGACGATTACAAAGATCAGGAACTGATCGATCTTACGATGGATCTGATCCGCAAATATCCCGAAAGTTGTGATGACGTATGGCTCACGACGGCCGTTGGCTATCCTTCCAAAGAGAAGCACAAGAAGCATGCCGAAATGCTGATCGCGGCTGCGAAAATGTACCGCGAGAATGGGGTATCGGTTTCTCTGCAGGTGGCAAACACCATCGGACACGGTGCGTATATGTGCGCCTACCCTTGTGAGGGGCTTGTACACGAAGGCACACAGGTACGTCCGTTTGTGGGCTCGAATGGGGAATCCTCTATGTATTCTTACTGTCCGCGCGACCGTGTGTTCCGTGATTACATCAACGAGACCCTGCTTTACTACGCCGACGTGCGTCCCGACTGTCTGTGGTTTGACGACGATTTCCGTCTGACGAATCACAGCCCCTCGGACGAAGGGTGCTTCTGCGACGTTTGTATCGCCGATTTCAACGCCCGTTACGGTACTTCCTTCACGCGCGAGTCGTTGGTGGAGGAGATGCTGCACGGCGATAAGATCTGGCGCGAGCGTTATCTTTCCTTCCAGCGTGAGGGTATGGCCGAGATGATGGAGGAGTCGATGCGGCTCTTCGTGGAAAAATCCCCCAACACGGTGGGCGGTCTGCAGCACGCGATCCCCGAGCCCTTTGTGATGGACGATCACAACTATGCCTTTGATCCGATGTATCGCGTGACGGGCAAGGCACCTTGGTCGCGTCCGGGTGGCGGCGCGTACAGCGATCACAACCCCCATCGCTTTATCCAGAAGGGGATCCACGTGGCATTCCAGAACGCGCGCTTGCCCCAATACGTGACCGAGATCTCGCCCGAGATCGAGAACATTCCGCACTACGCCTTCGGTAAAACGGCGGCAGGTATGGCGCTGGAAACCTCTTACTACTTTGCGGTGGGTGCAACGAGCATGAGTTATTCGATGCTGAAGTCCACCACGGCAGAGCCGATCGAACATTATGAAAAGTTTATGAAGCTGCTCGCCGAACAGCGCCCTTACTGGGAGAAACTCTCTGCCGCCAACCGCGTGACGCGCCCTGCTGGTCTTGCCTGCTTTGTGAGCCGTAAACGCGCATTGCGCGATCTTGCGCCGAATGAGGGCATGAGTGCGCTGGCCTCGGACGATATGTATCATCTAGATGCCTTTCCGCGCGTGGGCATTCCCATCATCTATGACGACAAGGCCGCCAACGTCTACGTTCTCCACCCCGAACAGGCGAAGCAGATGAGCGACGAGGACGTTGCATACTTGCTGACACAACGGGTGAGCACGGACGGCGAGACGGTGCTGGAGCTGATGCGCCGCGGCGTGGATATCGGAGTGAAGGCCACGCTGCTTGACGCGTTTGCCACCCTTCCGCTTTACGAGCGCTATACCGACCACCCCTTGAACCGTGGCGAAGCGTATTGGAAGAACTCCTTTTTTGCCAAGGGACGCAAGGCGTGCTGTTACTTGGAGGTGACCTCGGGCAAGGTCGAGATCCTTGGTGTTTACACCTGCGATCGGGAGATATCCCCCTATACGGGTGATAAAAACGCGCCTTTTGGTATTGCCGAACTGATCCTTTCCACCAAGGAAGGCGGCAAGTGGCACATCAACGGCTATCAGCCCTTCAAGGGCATCATCTCCCGCGCGCGCCGCGACTATTTTCTGCGCGTGATGGACTATATCGGCAAGGAGAAGATCCCTGCACGCTCGCTTGGTGCGCATCAACTTTTGCTCCACGAGCGTGTGGACACCGAGGGCAAACTCGTCTGCGTGAGCGTGACCAACGCCGAGATCGGCAAGTGCGAGGATGCGCGCTTGAAGATCCATAACCCGAAGGGGGAGCGCTTCGTGTTCGTGTCGCAGTACCTGCCGACGCAGGAGTTGACCGCACGCCTTGAGGGTGACGATTACATCGTTGAGATCCCCACGATGGACGCCTGGACGCAGGGCACGGTGTTCTGCGAATAAAAAACAAAACCGACCAAACGGCACGCCGTTTGGTCGGTTTTGTTTATGTACATCAGTCCTGTACGAGTGTGTCTGCCAACTCTTCCAGAACACCGAGGTCCCATGCAAGACGGGACAGAATGTACTTGTCGCGGATATCCTTGGTGGCCATAAAGGTCATGGGCAAAACGCTCTTGTCAAGGCCGATGTCCTCAATCGACTTGGGGCCCTCGATGGTGTTCAAAATGTCCTCGAACGCCTCCATGGAGGGAATCTCCTCGTCGATGATCTGCAGGATCTCATCCCACTTCTCCAAGATCACATCCAGTCGGCGGCTATGCTTTTCAAGGTCGTATTTGCGCTCCTTGGCCTCCAGTTTGATCATGGTGTCCGCGCCCTTGCCGACAAATGCCGTCAGTTTGTTGCTCCAATCCGCAAAGTCGAATGCACGCGCCCAGGCCAGTGCTTTTTCCTTGTTGGGGGTGATCTTCTTGAGAGCGTGGAACAACTTGATGGTGTAGAGCGTGCCGATCGTGACCTGCATACCGTGAGAGGAGGTGGGCGTGCCAAACTCGATGCCTCTCATATCCCAGAGGTGAGAGAAGTAATGCTCGATGCCGCCGCCGGGTCTGGAGCAACCCGCATAGTCCATGGCCGTGCCGCAATCCACAAGGCCGCCGAACAGTGCTTTCATAGCGTTCTCGTCCTTTTGGAGCAGACCGCTTGCGTTGTTCACGCAGTTGCGCAACGTGGTGCGCGTGAATTCCGCTACGTCCTCGCAGTAGTATTCGCCGTTGATCAGATTGGACAAGCGCCACTCGCAGATGCTGACGTACTTGGCCAGCATATCGCCAAGGCCTGCCTTGGCCATGTGGACGGGCGCGCCGTTCAGAATGTCGATATCGCCCACGATCGCGTCGGGGGATTTGGATTGCACGGTGGCCTTTACGCCGTCTACCTCCATGGAGGAGGTGCCTGCGGCATAGCCGTCCATATATGCGGCGGAGGCAACGATGATATAGGGGATCTTGGCAATGGCGGCCAGGATCTTGCTGGTGTCGTTGATGACGCCCGAGCCGATGGCGATCACGATATCCGCCTTGTTGTCAAAGTGCAACATAAGGGAGCCGACTGTGCGCTCGTTGGGAATCAGTCGCTTGTCGGGGAACACGTGCTTGGAGCAGGGAATGCCGTTTGCCTCCAAGAGGGAGCAGATCTTATCACCTGCGATGGGATAGGTGTTGACGTCCGCGATCACGAATGCGCGCGTGGCACCGTATTTCTTGACGAGTGCGGGCAACTCGGCGATCGCGCCTTTGCGAATGATCGTATCCTTGACGTTTGCCTTGTGCGGTCTGCCGCATTGGCAATCCGTTTCGTGAATGGTATATGTTTGTTTCATAGGGCCATCCTCCTTGTTGTTATGTGATTTTAGTATAGCAAATGCGGTAGAAATAATCAATATTTTCAAATACTATTGACAATATGCGCATAAAATGATTATAATAATGAGTGAAAATGATCGAAAGGTGATGCGTATGTCTATTTATAATCGAGAAGAGACCTATCTCAAACTGTTGGCGGGGCGCGCGTATACCGTGCGTGAACTGGCGGAACAACTGTTTGTCAGCGAGCCCACTGTCCGCCGCGACGTGGCAACCTTAAAGGAAAAGGACGTGGTCACCTGTCACCGCGGCACGGTACGCCTGAAGTCGAAATACGCCGATCAACGCATACCGCTTTTTGTGCGTCAGCACGAATATAACGAGGAGAAAAAGGCCATTGCGCTGAAGGCCATTCAGTACGTACACGAGGGCGACGTGGTGATGCTGGACGCCTCCACCACCGCGTATCATCTTTTGCCGCATCTTGCCACGTTCAAAAACATTTTGCTCATCACCAACGGCGCAAAAACCGCCCTCGATGCCGCCGCTATGGGGATCCGTACGATCTGCACGGGCGGCGAGTTGACCGAGGAATCCTTTGCTTACGTGAGCAGTGATGCGGAGCGAACGCTACAACAATACAACGCAGACGTTGCGTTTTTCTCCTCGCGCGGTGTGTCGGAAGACGGTCTGGTCACAGACAATTCCATTTTGGAAAACTCCATTCGCCGTATCATGATCACGCATGCCAGAAAAAAATTCTTGCTGGTGGATCAAAACAAGATTGGGCGCACGTATTTCAAAACGCTTTGCACCAAGGACGATCTGGACGGCATCATCACCAACACGGGGAAAAACAAATAGACACAAAACGGGCGGCTTTTGGCCGCCCGTTTTCATTTGCGAGTTATTTGTCGGGGGTTTCTTCGGCCATGTTGCGCAGGGCCCGGAGGGCGGCACTGAGGCCGCCGACCTCGTCGATGATGCCGTACCTTACGGCCTCGTTGCCGTCGATGATGGAGCCGACGTCGGTGGCAAGCATATCGGGGGTCATCATCAGTTCCTCGATCTTTTCCTTGCTGACGCGCGAGTTGCGGCAGATGAAATCCACGATGCGCGACTGCATCTCCCGAAAATAGCGGAAGGTCTGGGGCACGCCCACGACAAGGCCCGTGGTACGGACAGGGTGGATCGTCATGGTGGCGCTGGGCACGATGAAGGAGCGCTTCGCCGCGACGGCAAGCGGTACACCGATGGAGTGGCCGCCGCCGAGCACCAGAGAGACCGTAGGTTTTTGCATCGAGGCGATCATTTCCGCGAGTGCAAGCCCCGCCTCCACGTCACCGCCCATGGTATTGAGCACCACCAAAAGCCCTTTGACGTCGGGGTTTTCCTCAATGGATACGAGCAGGGGGATCAGGTGCTCGTATTTGGTGGCTTTCTGATTGTCCCCCAGGATATAGTGTCCCTCGATCTGTCCGATGATCGAAAGGCAATGGATCGCATTGCCCTCCCGTCCTGCGGTGATGCCACCGCTTTCCACGATCTCATCGAGTTTTTCGTTGCCTGTTTTTTTCTCTTGTTCCTCCATTATGCTAACGCTTCCTTTCGTTTTCTTCTTATTATTCCCATAATTCTTCGTTTTTTGCATTTACAAATGCGGTCTTTTATGATATAATTACTTTGTACGTGAATTTTTTCACGAAATATTCGATACAAGAGGTGCATAGAAGTATGGATAAGAAGTTTTTGGTGGAAACCTCGGCCCGTCACATTCACGTGACTGCCGAAACCTTTGCTACGCTTTTCGGCGCAGATGCAGAGTTGCACAACAAGAAGGATCTTTCCCAGCCCGGTCAGTACGCTTGTGAGGAGCGCGTGAAGCTCGTTGGCCCCAAGGGTGAACTTGCCGTCACGATCCTTGGTCCCTTCCGTCCTGCCGATCAGGTAGAACTTTCCTTTACCGATGCAAGAGCACTGGGCCTTAAGGCAGTGCCCGTTCGTGAGAGCGGTGACGTGGCAGGTACGCCCGGTCTCAAACTCGTGGGCCCTGCAGGTGAGGTTGATATGGCAGAGGGCACGATCGTTGCCAAGCGCCACATTCACATGACCGTGGCAGACGCCGCAAATCTTGGTGTTGCCGACAAGCAGATCGTAAAGGTGAAGCTGGACACCGCACGTCCCCTGATCTTTGACGACGTTGTGGTACGCGTTTCCGACAAGTTTGCCCTTGCTATGCACATTGACACCGACGAGTGCAACGCCGCCGCCGCATTTGGCGAGGTGTACGGCGAGATCGTCGGCTAAGCAATTCCCATAAGTTTAATATTTTACAAAGGAGATAAAACACATGAGCAACGTAAGCGAAATGCCTTACGCACAGAGCCTTGAGGTTCAGCACCAGTGCGTAGTCAAAAAGGGCTGTGATCACGGTCCCGCACCCATTCCCGAAGAGGGCAAGTGGATCCAGGCAAAGCAGATCACCGATATTTCCGCATACACCCACGGTGTGGGCTGGTGCGCACCTCAGCAGGGCGCGTGCAAGTTGTCCCTGAACGTGAAGAACGGCATCATCGAGGAGGCACTGGTGGAGACCATCGGTTGTTCCGGTATGACCCACTCCGCCGCTATGGCCGCAGAGATCCTGCCCGGCAAGACGCTGCTTGAGGCACTCAACACCGACCTTGTATGTGACGCCATCAACACCGCTATGCGCGAGTTGTTCCTGCAGATCGTGTACGGCCGTAGCCAGTCTGCCTTCTCCGAGGGCGGCCTTGTCATCGGCGCAGGTATGGAGGACCTTGGCAAGGGCGAGCGCTCCATGGTCGGCACCATGTACGGCACCAAGGAGAAGGGCGTCCGTTACCTCGAGATGACCGAGGGCTACTGCACGCGTATGGCTCTGGACGAGAACAACGAGGTGATCGGCTATGAGTTCGTTTCTCTTGGCAAGATGACCGATATGATCAAGAAGGGGCTGGAGCCCAACGAAGCTTACGAGAAGGCCAAGGGTACCTACGGCAGATTTGCTGACGCCGTCAAGTACATTGACCCCCGTAAAGAGTAATAGAGGAGGTAGAGTATCATGGCAAAATTTGAAGGTTACGAAAGACGCGAGGCGAAAATTCTTGCCGCGCTGAAGGAATACGGCATTTCCTCTATTGACGAGTGCCAGGAGATCTGTGCCGCCAAGGGTATCGACCCCTATAAGATCGTAGAGGAGACCCAGCCCATCTGCTTTGAGAACGCAAAGTGGGCATACGTTGTAGGCGCCGCAATCGCCATCAAGAAGGGCTGCACCAAGGCATCTGACGCCGCCGCCGCTATCGGTATCGGTCTGCAGGCATTCTGCATTCCCGGCTCGGTTGCTGAGAACCGCAAGGTTGGTCTTGGCCACGGTAATCTCGGCGCAATGCTTCTGTCCGAGGAGACGGATTGCTTCTGCTTCCTTGCAGGTCACGAGTCCTTTGCTGCTGCTGAGGGCGCCATCAAGATCGCTCTGAACGCAAACAAGGTGCGCGTAAAGCCCCTGCGCGTGATTTTGAACGGTCTTGGCAAGGACGCCGCTTACATCATTTCCAGAATCAACGGCTTCACCTACGTGCAGACTCAGTTTGATCCTGCAACCGAGGAAGTGACCGTTCTTTCCGAGAAGGCATTCTCCAACGGCCCCCGTGCGAACGTCAAGTGCTACGGCTCTGACAGCGTTCCCGAAGGCGTTGCGATCATGCGTCTGGAGAACGTGGGCGTTTCCATCACCGGTAACTCCACCAACCCGACGAGATTCCAGCACCCTGTTGCCGGCACCTACAAGAAGTGGGCGATCGAGAACGGCAAGAAGTACTTCTCTGTGGCTTCCGGCGGCGGTACGGGCAGAACGCTCCACCCCGACAACATGGCTGCAGGTCCTGCTTCCTACGGCATGACCGATACGCTCGGCCGTATGCACGGTGACGCGCAGTTCGCCGGCTCCTCCTCCGTGCCCGCGCACGTTGAGATGATGGGTCTGATCGGCGCAGGCAACAACCCCATGGTCGGCATGACCGTGGCTGTTGCAGTTGCGATCGAAGAAGCTTGCAAGTAATTGCTTGATTTGCAAGGCTTCCGAGGCTTTTCAGAGCTTCGATAAAGCATTGTAAAATCCAATTACGCAAAAATCAATAATAAAAAAGTTGGGCACATCATTTTGGGCTTTTGCCTATGTGATGTGTCCAATTTATTTTTATTTAAAAGCGGAGGATTTTTTACAATGAAAAAGCTGAAAATGACGGCTCAGAAACTGACCTTTGAGAAGGGCTGCAACAAGTATCTTGAATACTGCCGGCAGAGGAATTTAAGAGATGGGACAATAAGGCATTATCGGCAGAGCTATTTGCATTTCTATAAATATTTTGACCCGAAGATGCCTGTTGAAGACATCAATGAGCAAACCTATAAGGACTATGTTCTGCACTTGAAATCAACTTTGAATAATGATGTCAGTATCAATTCCTATCTGCGTGATTTGATTACGACCTTGCATTTCTTTATGAACGAGGGCTATATCCCACACTTCAAGATGCAGGCGATCAAGGTAGATAAAAGTCCTATCGAAACCTATAACGAGAATGAGCTGCAACTGCTTTTGAAGAAACCCGATGTCAAGAAATGCTCCTTTACCGAATATCAATGTTGGGTGATGACGAACTTCTTTTTCAGCACAGGTGTGAGGCAACGAAGTTTAATGCACATTCAAATTAAAGATCTTGATTTTGATAACAACGTCGTGTACATCAATATCACGAAAAACAGAAAACCTTTGATTGTTCCTCTCAATCAGACTATGGTCAATATCCTAGTAGAGTATCTAAAATATCGTCAGTATAAGTCTAACGACGACTACCTGTTCTGCAATATCTTTGGTCAGCAGCTTGTGAAGGGGACTTGCTACCATATGCTCTATGAGTATAACAAACGAAGAGGTGTGGAAACCACGGGCATCCATCGCTACCGTCATACCTTTGCCAAGCAGTGGATCATTAATGGCGGCAACGTTGTTTCCCTCTCGAAACTGCTCGGGCACTCCAGTCTTGATATCACTCAGAACTATATCAATCTTCTGGTTAGCGATATATCCAAACAGGTTGACGAATTCAACGTGCTGGATAAGTTTTATGGAAAAAAGCGTATTTCCATGACGAAAGAATAAGTTTAATGTTTTTGGTCTAGAAGGAGACAAGGTTTTGAAGTATAATGAGAGGGGGGAATGTTGGCATTTTGTGAGTTCACCCGACTTGTCAAATTGCTATTGTAAAGTGAGAGAATCCGTAGTATAATTAAAACAACAACGTAAACTTTAAGGATAAAGGCAAATGAGAAATAAGATTACAGTAATACTCGATACAAATGTTTTTGATAGTATGAATTATAGTTTTCATAGAGGTTCGTTGAAATATCTGGAAGAATACATAAAGCAAGGAAAAATAGAACTCTGGATACACAATATTGCTGTTAGCGAGACCAAGAAACATATAAAAGCGAAACTTTCAGATTTTGTTAAAGATTTGAAAAACAATAGAACTTTTAAAAATGTATTTTGGGCCGATAAAAAATATATAGATATATTAAGTCAATTGGAAGATGACACTGTAATTCAAGATGGAATAAAAGCATTTGAGGAGTATCTTGCTAGAACAAAGGCTAGAATTTTGGATAATTCTCATGTCAATATTGACGATATATTGAAGTCATATTTTGATCAAACTCCACCATTTAGTTCAGGGAAAAAGTCTGAATTTCCAGATGCAATAATGATATCGAGCATAAAAAAAGAATTATCTTCGGTGGATGAACTACATATAATTGCATCTGATGACGATTGGAGAAGGAGTTTTGAGAACGAGCGAAAAGTATCGGTTTATGAATCACTAAAAGATTTTTTGAATTTTTATAACAAGCAAAACGAAGTTAGAGTTGAGGTTGAAACCTATTTTAAGGATGATAGTGTGAGCGACCAAATCAGCCGAGAGGTTAAATCTTTATTAGACGCTTTTTCGTTTGAAGTGGCAGGGCGTTTTGCTGATGAGAGCAGTTTGACTTTTGACCAGTACTGTGAGGAGATTACAAACCAGATTACAAATAAGTTTGAAGGTTGCGCTTTGTATATAGAATATATTGATCCCATTTTTTCTCGAAGCGATTCTGATGAAGAAACGGAGGGAGTTATAAAGGTTCAAATAGATTCTCAAGCAATAATTGAACTAGAGTGTGGTTATTTTAATGCGGAAAAATCCATCTGGGATCCAGAAGAAAAAGAATATATACATAAAGTTATAGATTTTGTGAAGGAATCTCATAGAATTGAGTTCACAACGATAATAAATTTAAAAGCAACGAGAAAAAAAGGAGAAAGAATAAAATTTTATATCGATAGTATTCAACTTGAAGATGTACCAGACCAATTAACATTTCAAACTCTTTTTTGTGTAGGCGGTAGCAGTCAGAATACCTTTAGAGTTGAAAAAACATACAAATGCCCACGGTGCGGAAAAACAATCAGAGTTGAATTGATTGAAGAGGCAGAGGCTGCAAGTTCCTATGAAAGGCAAATGGGTGAAGAAATAGAATATCAAATAGAGCATGAAGGAATTTGTTATAATTGTCTAAACAATTACAGAATAACGGGAAGCGTTTTCGAATACCCATATAACACTTTAAATGTTGATAACACAGCAATTGAGTGGGAGAATACATAAAACATCCGTGTTTTCGCGGGAAGCGCAAATCATTTCGTATTAGATTAACGGGGGAATTTTAACGGATCTTACGAAAAAAGGAGCCTAATAGGCTCCTTTTTATTTTTGGGGTTGATTTTTAAAATATACTAAGCATCCTTTTCTGCCACGTGTCATCATAACATAATAAATATTGCGCAAATAGTAGGTGAATCGAGTGTGAAAAGACTGCTTTAAATCTAGGGGCATAAACGATACATAATCAAGGATTTCTTGCGCTTTTCTATAGTTTGGAGTATTGGATTTAGTTAATCGGTCGGGGAGCCCTAACTCTTCGGCAACACTTATTATTAGTTGATAGTTTTTTGAATTACTGGCACGACCTTTAAATCCAGTATCAGTCATTGCAGCGTCATTGCCAACAATAACAACAGCATAGTCCACATCCAATCCCGGCATCCACCAAGTTCCGAGCCACAAACTTCCTTGCTTCTTTGCCAAGTAGTTTTTTTTCTTAATATAAGGAATCCAGTCAACTTCAGTTTTATTATCCCAGTTTGTGTGCATAAAGCCCTCAGAATTTTTAACCGTTTGACGACTATCACTGGAAAGCAAGCCCATTAGTGCAATCTCATATTCTGGATGAGTTTTGATAATATCAAGCGTTTGAATCTTTAGATCTTCAAAGGATGAGAACACTCTAAAATCGTAAGAGGTGTCAATAGACGGGAGTTGGGCCGAAGTCAGATATGATTTAACATTTTTCTCAAACATTTGAGAACCGTTAAACCGGATAGAGTTGTTAAGAGTGATGGATACAAAATCATCGCGAGCGCGAAAACTCTCAATTTCGGGAAGTGCATTGTTAGCATTTATCGTCTGCCATTCATCATAGCACAAGATTATTGTAGTTGTGGGAATAGATAACAACTCTGATATAATTCCTGCTTGATTATGTTGGGCCTCATCAAGCAAAATAACAGAATGACGATTATTAAAATATTGCACTGTGTTTTTTAGTGAAAGAGAAAAATTAAAGGAACTAGCTACCTGAGGATACAAGTGTTTATAAAGGTATGTGTTTTGAGCACCACTAACGAACAACGGTAGATAGTGATTGTTCTTTTGAAGCATACGTACGTAGATGTTCAATAGGATTGCTGTCTTACCACTCCCAGCTCCGCCATTGATTTGAATAATGCGCTTGCCGGAGGAGATGAAATCAAGTATTTGCAGTAATGCTTGCTCTTGCTCATCAGTTAAAATGAAGGGGAGTTCTCTAGTGACAATTGCATTCATAGCGTCAATAATGCTTAATGAGGGGCAGTAGGTTGCTTCATTAAAGGATTGGACTGACAGTGCGGTGGTGTTGGCGAGATTGTCTGCTATAATGTCCAAAATATCATTTATACTGTTAAAGACAGGAATATCTGTTGGGGCGGTGCCGGGATTTCTTTTGCGAATCAGTTCGCACCCCTCGTTGGAGGCGTTTCTTATATAAACGAAGGGGAGCATATGTGTGATTTCAGGCTCGACCTTGATATAATCTCTAAAGGATAAAAAGTGATGATGTACTTGAACCTGGGGATGAAGGAGTTCGCCATGTTCACGATAACTGCTAAAGTGATGGTCTCGGATGTAGTCATCCCCCCACTGCTTAGATTCTATCAAAAATGCAATTGTTTCTTCTGCCGGTGTGGAGCCTGCGATCACAAGATCCACACTCATATTTTCAACAAAAAGTGAAAGTTCAAGGGCAAGAACTGCGGCGCCTGGAATCCTGTGAAAGGAGGGAGATGCCTTTACATCATCGATTAAAACCTCCCAGGAATGTATCTGTGAGGCAGATGCATCAGGATACATAAGGGATAACTGCCGAACAATATCGACGGTAGATGTATTTGAAAAGTCTTGGATGGTAGAAATATATCCGAGCATATATAGCCTCCTCTCTATTGTGAGACAATTATAGCACAGGAGGCTTAAAAAATCAACTGAACCGGATAAAGATAATAATGGTTAAAATTGACGCAAAATTAAAAATAGTGATTGCAAAAAAGTCTTAACTATGATATAATAATGTTATATCAATGTTAGGAGGCTGCGAAATGCAATTTTGTGAAGCAATCAAAAAACTTCGTCAATATCTTTTGCTGAGCCAAGAAACTTTTGGAAAAGAACTTGGGGTAACGTTTGCTACGGTGAATAGATGGGAATCAGGCAAAACATTACCCAACTATAAGGCGCTTAAACAAATCGAAGAACTCTGCAAAAAACACAATCTTAATTTTGAAGAAATTAGAAATACCATCATGAACAAAGTTGGAGGCGAAAAATGAAAAAATTTAAATTCATAGATCTGTTCGCGGGAATTGGAGGCTTTCATCAAGCAATGACAAATCTTGGTGGCGAATGTGTTCTTGCTTCTGAAATAGATGAATATGCAATCGAGACTTATAAAGTGAATTATGGTATTGATTCGGCACACGACATTACTGAGATAAGCAATGAGGAAATTCCATATCATGATGTGTTGTGTGGCGGATTTCCGTGCCAGGCCTTTTCCAAAGCTGGAAAGCGCATGGGCTTTGCTGATGAAACAAAGGGAACGTTATTTTTCCAAATTACTAGAATTCTGGAATCCTCCAAACCTAAATTCATACTGCTCGAAAATGTTCGAAACTTACTCTCTCATGACCAAGGCAATACGATTCATGTTATTAAGGGAGCTCTGGACGAGCTGGGCTACAATATTAAAATTATTATGATGAGTCCTCATCAGTTGGGTATTCCTCAACTTCGTGAGAGAGTATATATTTTGGGCATTCGTAAAGATTTGTATGATGGCGAGTTGAAAATCGATGTGCCGCAAAGGGAAAAGTCTTCGGTCAGTATTTATGATGCAAATATTATCGAGGAAAATGCTCCTGCTAAATATAACATAAGTGAACACGAAGAAAGAGTGCTCACGTGTTGGGATGAATTTTATAAGGGCATCAAAGAAAAAACCATCGGTTTCCCTATTTGGTCTTTTGAATTTGGAGCAACCACTGATCTCAGTGGTTTGCCAAAATGGAAAGCAGATTTCTGTAATAAGAATAGGGCCCTTTATTTAAACAACAAGAAGTTTATTGATAAGTGGTTGAAAAAATGGAACTATTTGCAGGACTTCACTCCTACTGAAAGGAAGATGGAGTGGCAGGCAGGCGAGTCGATTGATACTATTTGGGATGCTTTCGTGCAATTTAGACCTTCTGGTATTCGAGTTAAGCGTCCTGATGCTTTCCCTGCATTGGTGGCAATCGTGCAGATTCCAATCATTGCTAAATATAAGCGTCGTTTGACACCTCGAGAAGCAGCAAGATTGCAAAGTTTTCCTGATACCTTTGTTCCTAATCCTAACGATCACCAAGCATATAAGCAGTTTGGAAATGCCGTAAATGTTAACTGTGTTGAGTTTTTGGCTAAACAACTGTTTGCTCATTTGAAAGAGGAGAAGTAATTATGGCACGAGAACAGGTTTCTAAAAGCGAACAAATCATGCCTAATATGTCTATGGTTCTCGATTATGATCAACCATTGACTAGTTCTCAAGATATTCTTTGTGCTTTTAAAAGTGCTTTGGGCGATAACTGTTATATTGAAAAGTATCAACGCACCAAAACGCTGTATTCTTATAAGCATGATGGAATTACAGAATATTTTCTTGCAGGGGCTATAACTTATTTAAGTAAACCTCATCCATTGTTTAAGAAAAGATATCAATTGAAACCTTGGCACAAAGATTTTTATAATGAATACAAGAATATGCCAAACACTCGTATTCATTTAATTGGGCTTTATCATTATCAGGGACTTGTTGTTTTTGTTGAGTTCAAAATCGAAGACTACATCGAAAGAAAACTTAACTCGAGTGCAGCACACATATATACGAATGATATTTATCAAGCGGTAACCAATGGCGTTTTTCATAAGAGAGATAAAAACGATAATCACATTACCTCGGTGATTGGCAGAAAATTCAAGGATTATCTGCTTGGTATAGCACAAGGAAATCAAATCTTTGAATTGTTTGGAAAATTCAATGGAGAATTCATTTTCGACAGTTGGATAACTGCAAGACAAGCAATCGTGGAAATGCGTGATGGACATTGGTATCAATGGAAGGGGACTGAGTGGCCGGGATGGCTGCTGGAATTCAAATTGGCTCAGTTCATTGATAATGAACATTGCCAGGGGATCATGGCTTACATTGGAAATATAAAAGATTCTTCTATGCTTGATTTCGATTTGTTTTTCCGACAAGACAATTACTATGGAGATTTAAAGGCAAGTGATATCGATCATGACTCTGCTCCAGGTAATGATCAAGAAAGCGTCCTGGAAGCCATAACTCGTTTTGGTAAACTGTGGTATATCATCTATGAGCATGAAACCATCAAAGATACGGAAAGAGGAAACGAAATGGCAATTGCTCGTATGAACTTGATTGGCAAAACTTATGTTGAAGGCGGAGAAATTTCTTATGCTGCGCGCATGAAACATTCGGTTAAGTTTAAAAGGATGAGAATATTTGAACTTAACCGCGTTAATATGAACGAAGCTCTTTCTGCGTTTAACCAAGGACATCAGCCTGATGGTTCTGCGAGAAAGCCCAAATTTCTTATTAATAAGCAAAACATCGACAACTGCATTGTATATTCGTACGATGCTTGAGGGAAGATGTCAGGGTTATTTTATTTGCTGAGTAATAAAAAACAAGCACCGTAACGCGAGTACGGTGCTTGTTTGATCTTCAGTTTGGAAGAGATTAAGGTTTTTTAACCTGAACTCGTTTAAGATGATAAAATTATCTATTTCTGGAATAATAGCACATCCGCCCCACGTTCCATGAATTTGCCCTGCGTCGTCGATGTGGGTGACTACATCTTCACGGTCTTTGTAATGAGGTTCGCCTTTCATGTGAATGATTTTGATCTTGTCACCGATAAGTACCTTGTTCATAGCAGTCTCCTTAAATAGATTTGATGTCTCTTTTGTATTTGTAATAACTATTTCTAGAGCAGCCACAAAGTTTAATGACGTCGGAATCTTCAAGTGATCCACCGAAGTCTTTAGAGTGCTTTTGGATGATGGCTTTGCACGCAAGGGATTTCTTGGTCGTGAGCGTGGAGCCCTTAGGCAAGCCGATTTGAGCCCCAGACTTCTTGGCCTCTCGGATGCCTTGGCTGATGCGCGAATGCAGGTCTGTGACTTCTTTTTCAGCCTGTGCAAATGCCGTTTTAATTTGTTCCTCTGCGAGAGCCATAATAAAGTTATTGATAAGTTCAATGTTGCCCTTAAAGAAATCGTCAACGGCGGCATTGCCCGTTTCAACGCTGATATTTAGCAATTTGCTTTTGGTCGCATCTAGAACGGATGTGTTGATTAGGGGCTCGTTCAAGAAAACGAGGTTGATGCCCCTCTCGTAGAGCATCTTATAATCTTTATATCCTTCGGCGCTGTTACGTGCCATTCGGGAGACACTATCAAAAACGATGGTGTCTTCCTTTTTTACTTGGGTCATAAACCTTTCCCAATGCGGTCGGTTTTGCGTCGTGCCTGTATAGAACTCTTTGATGATAACTGCATTCGGATAAATGGCAGTAATGTTAGTAATCTGACGATCAAGCCTTTGGTGCTGAGTACTGACTCTGCAATAACCGTAAATCATATGATGTCCTTCCCGTTAGCATTGAAACTAACTAAAGTTTCTTTCTGTACTATCATTATGCCGCGTTTCGGGCCTTTTGTAAGCGATTTCGAGGCAAAATTAGTACAATGTTTGCAAAGGTTTGTTTTGATACCAAAATTCATAATAAATAGGTAAGCAAGTGGCTATTTAGACCACTTGCTTTTTTATTGCTATTTAATCTCAAAAAAAATTTTTGAAAAACGCCAAAATTCGTTTTGAGCGTACTGTATCATATAATGCCAAATAAATTAAAAAGGAGTTATTTCTATGTCTACTATCAAAAATTATGATTCTCGTTCCACTCTCTCGAGCTACCAGATCCGTAGTGTGTACACTTTCTATCTTCACAACGTTAACAAGAATCGTCTTATTAAGATTGAAGAAAAAGACGTTGAAGAGTATGTCAAAGTGTTGAATGACGTTATCGAAACCAATGTTGACCTTATCAAAAACAATGGTCAGTACATGAATTTTACTCGTGTTATCGGTATTGTTGTTGATAAACACGAATCGATCACACCGAACGATGTCGATCAGATCACCGTAATGTTTAAAACATCCATCAACCACTATGTACTTCATAAGTATGTTGTCAATACAAATAATGTTTTTACCAATGAGAAGAACTATGTTCTTCCTGCAGCAGTGATATCAATCACTGCTGCCTAATTGAATATTATTCTGAAAAAATCAAAAAGCTCAAAATTTGATTTGAGCGGACTGTATTATAAAATAGTGAGATGTGAATTTTGAGGATGTTTAGAGAAAAAGAGAGAGGGGGTATTATATATATTTCTCTAAGTGCTTCGATAAATTTGGGCTTGCTGAAATTATTAATTTAAGGAGTTGATGTGTATAAGATCACAAAGCGTGCGGTTGACGCTAAAACAACCAAAACTACTAATTCAAAATTCAACTTTAAAGGAGTATATTTATTATGATTAATTGGGATTACAATGCTAACGATTATGATGTAACCAAAACTGGAAAATCCAATCTTCTTCCTGAGGGCAAGTACAGAGTGAGAATCATCGAAGCTTATCAGACAAAGGCATATAACGGGACGGAAGGTCTTGAAATTTGGCTTAATGTCATCGGTCATAACCACACGCTGAGGCACTATATCTGGTATAACCATGACAACAAGGTTCGCACAAATCAGCTGCTTGGAGAATTCTTTGACTCTTTCGATATTCAGGACAAGGACAGAACAGACCATTCTTATTGGTATGATAAAGAGGGGGCTGTGTACGTCGTTCAGGGCGAATATAAGGGGCGTACGATTGCTAAGGTTGCCTTCTGCATCAGCCGTAACCAGCAGGAACAGGTGCCTGAGCGACAGGAGACGCCTTCTACTCACGTCGAGAATCACAGCAGATACGCGGGATTTGAGCCTATGAATGATAAGTTCAGGGTGCCGGTACACCCGTCTTGTGGATCGATTGAGTACTAATTATCACATAGAGTGTATTGAGGCTATGGCGATTGTGTTTTCGTTATAGTCTCAATACGAAAGCATCGTATAAATCAAAAATAATTTGAGAGCCGAATATCACGGCAGAAAGGAACAAGAAATGAAGTGTAATATGAATAATAGCATGGCTAAGGCATACGGTGAAGGCTTTAATCTTAGCACCGAAGAGATTATCAATACGATTGAGAAGATTTACAGACTTGAAAACATCGACACAAATTTCAGACATGAGGACGTCGAAGTAGCACTTTACAACTATGATTATTACATCAGACCCGGAAAGGATAAGATTCTGTTTATTAAGAGGTTTGAAAAGATCTTCTGGGAAATTAAAAAAGATCTCAAAGATAAACCTGAATGGCTTGTTCGTTGGCGCTGTAGCTTGGAACTGATGAAACTAATCAAGGAATCGTTCGATGAAGTATATTTTAAGGAACAGGTCGCTCGTAGAACAAGAGTTATGATTCCTACTGGGAAGGGCAAACTCGTTTCCTGCTTGCAGAAATTTGATGAGAACCAACTTAAGGTATTTATTCGCCTTGTGACTCATTGCAGGCGACAGTATGGTCTGTTTATTAGTGAGACTAGTTCCGCGGCTCTTTGGAAGACAATGGCGGATAAATGTCGTGAGTTGGGTTGTGATGTGCCTATGGCATTTGATACTAAGGCGGGGCAGGATTTCCTCAGCAGAGATCCCCTTTACTTCTTCAAGTGGCTTGATCAGAAAACCATTGCTGTCGAGCTTTGTGATGCGATCGATCTTGATATTGCCTTGGCGGTTTCAACTGCAAAGAAGTTCTATAAGTGTGGTTATGAGGCAACCCTTAACTATCTTAATATTAAACTCAGAGGGCGCACGTCGGCTTAATTCTATCAGAAGAATATAAAAAACAGAGCTACAATATTGGACTTATTGTAGCTCTGTTTTGAGAAATTATAAAAACGATTCAACATGTTCTTTTATCTCGACAATGCTTTCGTCTATGTTTTCGTCTAGGCCAAGAGCTTCGTTTGCATAAGCATATGCTGCTTTTAAATCATCTTCATGCAGTTTTTGTGCGAGAGTGGTTAAAAAATCTAAGCTCTCGCTGTAGCAGTATTCGGCAAAGAGATTTGCGATCATTTTCGGCGTCAGAATATCTATGAAGTAATAAGGGTGTGCATGACAATAAGATCTTATTGCTTCGCGGTCGTCGTATGGATCCGGGAAGCTTTCGTCAAGTTCATGGCAGAGATAATTTAATTCGCACCACAAATTGAAGAAGTTCTGCTTGTCGATCAAGGCCTTGCTGCTTGCCCAACAATGAATAAAAATGGCCCAAAAGAACTTGCGTTGCTTCTTGGTTAGCTTTTGAAAATGAGTTTTGAAAAGTGCTTTATCCTGAGGTCGTCCGGTAAGACGAGCAATGCGTGCGAATCTTTTTTCTTTCATGTTTTTGCCTTTCGTATTTGAGTATATTTTGGCCTGCCTATGGCTATGTCTTTTTCATGTCTTCATTTAATTTAGCGCAATTTTTTGAAAAAACAATGATTTTTGCTGCGGCAAAAGCTTTGGAGCAAAAGAGTGGAAGAAGAGAAAGCAAGAGAAATATTATTATAATATACAATAGTTGACAGTTGCAAAATTTAAAGACTTGGAGGTGGTTCTTGTGATTACGTTAGAAGAGATCGCAAGCAGACTGATGGATCGTAAAAACTATGATTTTAGTATTGTCAAAGACACTTGGGAACCAATTAGGGCAGACCATTATGTACCACCGGTGCTGGACATTACAGAGAGCAAGGCAAAAGGGGCAGAGGCGAAGCTTAGAACAAAACTGAGCAAGGTATTGGCATTTATCGATTCTGTCAAGCATAAACGGTTTAAAACTGGTTGTACGATCATGCCGATCAGCGTAACGAATAAAGAAAATCTTGCTATCTGGGACAATGAAAAGGGCGTTTCCAGGGCGATCGCTTATATGATCGAGATCGGTTTGATCAGCGTTGAATGTGATCGGTATCAGTTTGGGGCTTATTACGAAAAAGATAATAAGAGCAAGACGTATCGATATTATAAAGAGAACGAAGAGAAGATCAAGGCATATTGCGCAGCACGTGACATTGAGATGTATATCGTACAAAACAAGGTCTATGATATGGACGAGCTTCAAGGAGTTCATACAGAAATAGATCGATCCAAAGTGCGTTTTGCGTCAAGGCTTAGATTGATCAGACCGGTCGAACTTAGTAAGGCTGAGTTCGAGAAACAACTTACATTATGTTTGTATGAAAATTATCCGGGACTTAGATTTCATATTATGAAGGCAAATGAGATCAATGAGACTTATTACAGAGATTATCCGGAGTTTCGTATTCGTTTTCAGCCTAATTTCACTTGGGCGGACAATGGTTTATATGTAAGTGGCATTGGTATCAGGGCGACGAATGCAATGATCAGTCTTAAAAAAGACAAGCGTGCAGAGCTTTTGAAAGCATATGGCTTTACGTTAGAAAAAGACATTAATGCTTCTGTTCCACGAATGACGTTATCTTTGAATTCGGGGCATTGGATAGACGAGTCGAAAGATATCTACGGGCTGATATTTCAAGCTATGGAGCCAGGAAAAGCGTTCGGTAGCCAAATGCGTGAGGCCATTAAAAAGCTTCATATGCGAGCTTATTTTGACTCCACGGAGAAGCAGGTCGGGCATCATACGTGGCTGTCGATGGATCAGGAAAACATAGATAGACAGGACGTTTGCAATACGATGACAGCGTTTAGAGAGGCGATCATCAAGGCTGAGGGCGGAAAGCTTTATGGTAGCGATATCTTTTATGTTGAATCATGTGTGTATCTGATGACATTGTACGATCTTTTGACTTCGGGGCATAGGGTCTGGCAGGTCTACGATTGCTTCTATTCGACCGGTGCTGAAGACGATGAATTGTTTAAATACATGGTGTCAAGTGGTGTGAAATTGAATTTCGAGGCGTTCTTGAGAGATTATTGGGATAGGAGATGAAAGGATAGAAATAAATTATAATATATACAATAGCTGACAGTTGTAAAAAAGCTGATGGTCGAAATGATCATCAGCTTTTCATTTATAAGATAACGTATCAATATTTTTTGCTATCAATACATTGTCTGGCAATCAGAATACGTCGTATCCAAAAGCATCTACACTAGCGTAATAGTTATTGATTACTTCATCAATTGTGAACTTCTTTTTGAGCAGTAGTGTGGCCGTTAACAAACTCATGTGATCAAAGCAATATTTGGTTAGATTTTCTATCAGTTCCTTTCTGAAAACCTTGTCCTCATGATGCTTGAATGGATTGCTGTTAAACGCCTCAAGGAACTCATTGAACTTGTCATTGTAGATCATATTACCATGCTGACAATTGAGCTTGTAGAAAAACATAAATAGATCATGAAGCCCTGCGTCGCTCATGGTTTCTAGTTCTTTGATCAATGTCTCTGTAGTCTTATTAATAGGTTTGCTTGTAATTTCTTTGTTTTCAACATTTGCCATAATCATTCTTCTTTCTATCTGTAAATTTCAGAACAACAACAGAGCACAAAATATTGCCGTTCGTATAATTTAGCAGATGTTAAAAGAAATTAATGTTATTGTTTGTAATCTTTCAGTTGATAATCTTATATGTTTACATTGAAAATTATGTCGTTTTATGTTATAATGAGATACAATTCAAAAACGAAATTTTCTATGGAGGAAATATGAGTGATTTAATTTTGTCCATAAAAGACTTAAAAAACATAAAACAATGTGAATTTGAAATTCCACTTGAAAAAGGGCTTTACGCAATAGTGGGTGAGAACGGATGTGGCAAAAGCACATTAATGTCAGCAATGTCTTTGCTGGTTAAGCCTTCTTCTACACGAGGTTTTCAATCTTGTGATTTTACCGAAGGCTCTGTTATTGATTTAAATGTAGATTCGCAAATAGACCATTGGTATGTTTCAAATGGCGTATGGGATTGTGCTTCTCGATTAAATGGTCATAGACACACGAAGAATTATTATAGGGGTTTTTACGAGGGAAGTATATTTTTTGGCTCTCGTTTTTATGATTATAATCTTGTTCAAGAGTTCCTTCAAAAAGATGATTTTACATCGTTAATTAGAGCGGCGGATCCTTTTGTTATAGAAACATTAAGCTACATTTTGCACGGAGATAAAAATCATTACAAGGATCTCTACAAAGTTAAAAGCAAGCCTATCGCTACACAACACGGTTTTAGAGGAATTCCGTATTTCTTGAAATGTGGTGATAGGTATACTAGCCAATATACAATGAGTAGTGGGGAAAGTATGCTAATTTCCCTAATTGACTTTATTAATAATCTTACAGAGCGAAATCGATATACAGAAACAGCGCCTTTGCTTTTTCTCATTGACGAAGCAGAACTAGCGCTTCATCCTGCTGCCATAGATCGTTTGGTAACTCTTTTTACCCAGATGCTGAATAACATCAACATGATAGTTATTTTCTCTACACATTCAACAGAAATCATTAACCGTATTTCTCCTCAAAACATATTTATGATTGAGAATGTAAACGGAACTATTACATCACTAAATCCATGCTACCCCAACTATGCAATTAGAAATCTGTATGTGCCTAACGGATATGATTTTATAATTCTTGTTGAAGATGAGTTAGCTAAAGCAGTAGTTGAAAGAATTATCCGCACTAATAATATATGTAAAAGTAGATTGTGGCACGTAGTTCCTAGCGGTGATTGGGCTCAAACACTAAAGTTGCACAATGATATTCATAGAAGCGGATTGCTTGGAATGGGAAAACGTGTTATAAGCATCTTAGATGGCGACGTCAAATCTAAAGGGGATGACAAAGCTGCAGAACTGCAACTTTCATTGTACACCTATTTGCCCATCAAAAGTGTAGAAAAGTATTTGCACAAGAAGTTAATCACCGAAAATGATGCAACATTTATCAAATTGATTGGAGACAAATATTTCACAAATAGATCGCTATATGATATTATTTTAGACTACAAACAGAATTATCCAGAAGGTAAGGATAACAACGGAAAAAAACTATATAAAATGATCTGTTCAAATCTAAATGACATTGGAATATCTACGGAACGATTTATTCAATATCTTTGCGAAGACATTTGCGAATATGAAAACTTCAGTTCGTTTATTTCGACACTCGGTCGAATGATTTCATAATAACCATCTTATCTTAATAGCAACATTTAGAAAAATTCAAAATAGGCACATCTTTATAAATTGCCCATTCGCGAACACGTCAAAACACGATATAATGCATTCGGCAAAACTGAAAACGATGTGTTCAGCGTAACAGGATTTTGCAATGCAAATGTCGCGAAAGGCTTATACCGCAAGCTTGCAGGCCGAGGCTTTTACCCCGAAGCTCGGCTAAAGCTCTGATAGCGTTGAGATGATGGGTCTGATCGGCGCAGGCAACAACCCCATGGTCGGTATGACGGTAGCAGTAGCGGTCGCTATCGAGGAAGCTTCTAAGTAAGCGACTTCCCGCCTACTATCGAGAGAACCGCGGCTGCCGTCATGCCAGATGACACGTTGCCGTGGCAGTTGCTATTGAGGAAGCAAGCAAATAATCTGTCTTTGAAAAAACGCGCATAGCGTCGTTGCTCCACGCACTCGACCTCGGCGTACGCAAGTACGCCGTCGCCCGAGTGCTTCCGGTGCGCCTCGCTCTGCGCGCTTTTTCTTTGACAGAGGAATCCGTCTTTGCCAAAACGCGCAGAGCGTCGTTGCGCCGCGTGCTCGGTTGCGGGCGTGCCATGCACGCCCCTACAAGATCATAACAAAAAGTCGGACACGTCGCGGAGCTCCCTTGACAACGCGGCGCCGTGCCGCTATAATGAAGGTAACGTCAGGGCAACGTCGAAGTTTGCCCGAGGTGCGGAGGGAACGATGAAACGGAGAGTCAGTCTTTCGATCAACGAGCTTCAATCGCTGTACGGCAACAAAAACGCGCTGCTGCTCGCCAAGGAGGCGGTGGGTGTGGACGCCGTGGACTTTTGTCTGGCGGAATACAGCTGTGCGAAAAAGGACACGATCTATGCCAAGGGCGAAGCCGCCGTTGTCGAATATTTTTCCGAGCTGCGGGAATATGCCGATTCCCTGGGGCTTTCCGTCGTGCAGACGCACGGAAGAAATCGCGGCTGCTGCGGGGAGCCCGAGCAGGATGCCGTGGCTCTGGCCGACGGGCGCTTCGACTGCCTTGCCACGCGGCTCCTCGGCGCCCGATACACGGTGATGCACGGCCCGAAAAGCACGCAGATGCAGGGGCTCCCCGCACAGCGCGCGAGAGATATCCATTTTCAGATGTTTTCGGAACTTTTGCCGTGCGCGCGGGAGAACAAGGTCAAGATCGCGTGGGAAACGGGCGGGCTTGCGGGCCGCGACTATACCATATTTGCGGTGCTTCGGCACGCCGACGAATTCATTCGCGCTTACGAGCGCATCACGGCGGTGGAGGACTTTAAGGACTGGTTCTGCTGTTGCGTGGATACGGGGCACAGCCATCTGGCGGCTCAAGTGGAGGGACAGCCCTCCGTGCCCGACCTCACCCGTCTCCTGGGCTCTGCCGTGGAGGTCCTGCATCTTCACGACAACGACGGCAGGAGCGATATGCACGTCACCCCTTGGTTTGACGCTACGCCGAGAATGAACACGGTTAGGTGGTGGGATTTCTTTCGGGCGTTGGACGAGATCGGCTACAAGGGCTATTACAATTTGGAGATCGGGCTTCGGCATCACGGCGACCGCATGGCGGTGGAGGAGGCCATTTTTGGCGTCAAGGTCTTGAAAAATCTTTTGCGGACCTACGACGGGCTCCCGCCGACGGGCGTTTTTGACGATACGCCGTATCGCGGCTGAAGCGCCCGCGGGCGATTCACGAATCGCCCCTACAAAATTCAATCGCAAAAAAACGGACACGTCACGCGGGATTTTCCGAATGACGTGTCCGTTTTGTTTTTATTTGCTTTCTCCCGAGGATCAGAAGTCCAAAAACACAAGAGAGAGAATGGGCAGGATGATTCCGATGATAAATTTTATAATGCCGGGGAAGAGCCAAACGGACTGCAGCTTTTCCGTGAGCGTTTTGATAAAGCAGCAGATACCAAAGCCGCAAGCCGGCAAGGAACAAATGAAAGCAAACGTAGTCAAGGTCCCATCCGGCCAAACGCTGCCGTAGGGGCTGACATACATCCACGCCAGACTCCACAGGAGAAACGTAACCGTAAGAGCAGCCAACAAATTAAACATAAATCCGAACAACCCCAGGAGCCTAGAGGGCATATTGAGATTTTGAACGGCTTGCTGCGGTTGTGTCGGCGTTGCTTCCACGGAAGTACGTGCCTGCATAGCGTCGGTCATACAGCCGCACCCCACGCAGATGACGGCCTCGTCCGCGAGCTGTGCGCCACATTTCGTGCAGTATTTCATTTTTTTGCCTCCTGAACTGGATTTTATTAACTCTTTTGAGTTATGTTTGTATTTTACCACATCTTTTGCGCGTTGTCAACCCTCAAGGGGTAATATTTTGTAGCGGTATTGTGTAAAATGGAATTAACCCATTTGAGTTAGGAGAACGCTATGAGAGTTGGCGATGCGGTCAGATTTCGCATATTGGAGCTCTGCCACGAGCAGAATATCACGCTGAACAAGCTTTCCACCATCTGCGGCATTACGCAGTCCACGCTGAACAACATCGTCAGCGGGCGGAATGCCACCACTACCGTGTCCACGATTCAAAAGATCTGTGACGGGTTGGAAATCACGATTCTGGATTTCTTCACCTCGCCATTGTTCGATGATCTGGAGCAGGAAATAAAATAACAGGCACGCCAAACGGTGTGCCTGTTATTTTTTAGCGGTATTGCGGTAGGTAGTCGCCGTGGGATTCGATGAGGTCATCGACCATGTTTTTGATGCTGTCGATATCGAGCTCGGAGCCCGTGTGGGGGTCAAGCATAGCGGCTTGGTAGATATGCTCCTTTTTGCCCGTGACGGCGGCCTCAATGGTGAGGAGCTGCACGTTGATATTGGTCATATTCATCGCCGCGCACTGTACGGGGAGTGCGCCCACGTGGCAGGGCTGTACGCCGTGGCCGTTCACAAGGCAGGGCACCTCCACGCACGCGTCCTTTGGCAGATTGATGATCAGATGTCCTGTATTGAGGACGTTACCGCCGATTTCGTAGGGCGTATTTGTGACGATGGCCTCCATGATATGAGAGGCGTATTCGATCGAGCGCGTATGCTCACGCGCGCCCGTTCTGACGAGTGTTTCGTAGTCTGCCTTCCACTTTTCGATCTGCCGCACGCAACGGCGTGGATACTCGTCCAGCGGGATATTGTAGCGTTCGATCAGTTCGGGGTATTTGCTTTTGATATAGAACGGATTGTATTCGGCGTTATGCTCGCTGGACTCGGTGCAGTAGTAGCCGAAATGGTTGATGTAATCCATACGCACCTTGTCATTCGCGTCCGGGTCTGCCATATAAGCGGGCACGCGCGCCTTGATCTCGGGGTAAAGATCGTTGCCGTTTTTGTCCTTTAACTCCAACAGCCACGCCATGTGGTTGATGCCCGCGATCAATTCGCGGCGACCTTCGATCTTGTCTTCCATGCCGAGTTTTTCCAGGAGTTTTTTCGAGCAGGTCTGTACGCTGTGGCAAAGACCCACGGTCTTGATGCCCGTGTAGCGCAACATAAAGCCCGTCAGGATCGACATGGGATTGGTATAATTGAGAAACAGTGCATCGGGGCAGACTTCCTCCATATCCCTTGCGAACTCCCACATGACGGGGATCGTGCGAAGTCCTCGCATAATGCCGCCGATGCCGAGCGTATCGGCGATCGTCTGGCGCAGGCCGTATTTTTTTGGAATTTCAAAGTCGATGACGGTACAAGGGTCGTAGAGTCCTACCTGAATGGCATTGACGACGAAATCCGCACCGCGAAGAGCGGCCTTGCGGTTTTCCACGCCGAGGTAGCACTCGATCCTACCGTGGTCGCCAAGCCCGTGGCGCAGTCCCTCCAGGATCACGCGGCTTTCCTCCAGGCGCGTGGCGTCGATATCATACAGCGCGAACACGCTGTCGCGCAGTGCCTCGGTACTGAGGCAATCTCCGATCACGTTTCTTGCAAATATGGTGCTTCCCGCGCCCATAAAGGTCAGTTTCATGGCGAGTTCTCCTTTGCCTTTGATACTTTCATTATATCTTGACAAGGGGAGGGCTACAATGGTACAATGTTGTTGTAACTTGTTATTTTGTTGTTTTCGGAGGCGCTATGGCATCGCATTTTGTACCGATAAAAAAAGAGAAGCACCCCGGTATTTCTCCCGTACAGGTGGGGTATGAGCGTTGTTGCTCTCTGCACGCCTTTGGCCCCGCGATCCGCACCTTTTGGTTGTTGCATTACGTGGTAAGCGGCAAGGGGCGTTTTGAGATCGACGGCAGGCAGTATGAGGTGGGGAAGGGGAGTTTTTTCACCATTCCGCCGTTTGTAGAAACCTATTACGTCGCCAACGTCGAGGAGCCATGGGAATACACCTGGATCGGATTTGAGTGCGAAGGGGAATTGCCTGTGGAATTGGGGGACGTGGTACATTGTCCCGAAGCGGGCAGGATCTTTGAGGATCTGCGCCGATGCGGTGAGTGGGAGGGCGGCAGGACGGCATTTTTGTGTGCCAAACTCTGGGAGTTGTTCTCGCTGTTACGGGAGCGCCGCACCTCGCGCGGTGATTATATTGACAAGGCGCTCTCTATCATACATGCGGAGTATATGAACGACATCAACGTACAGCGCATTGCAGGGAAATTGGGGTTGGAGCGCACCTATTTTTCCGCACTGTTCAAAAAGCGCGTGGGCGCGTCTCCGATGCAATACCTCAAGACGTATCGACTTTCGCGCGCGGCAGAACTTCTGGAGAGAGGAAAATCTCCCACGGTTGCGGCTTGCTCGGTGGGGTATGCGGATCTCTATCTTTTTTCCAAAATGTTTAAGCGGCAGTTTGGTTGCTCGCCGCGTGCTTTTGCGCAAAGACGGCGCGACGGAGAAGACAGTTAAAAAAGGCACACCGCACGGTGTGCCTTTTTGATCAAAGAATTCTGTGCGTCAGGCGGTTGGGCGTGACCATCTTGCCATAGTTGACCCGTGCGCCCTGCGGCGTGACGTCCGTGAGAAGTTCGAAGCCAAGCTCGGGGATCTCGCCGATCTTACCTGCGGCGTAGTCGAGCAGACGGCGGCGGCAGGCCTCGGTGCGGCGAATCAGACCGCCCAGACGAACGTCTTGCACATCAAAGCCGTGCGGTTTGTTCTCGTCAAACCACTGGCGCTCAAACAGGCGCGCAAAGCGGTCGATGAGGCGGATCAGCGCGGTATACTCGTTGCGCGCAAGCGCCTCGAGTGTGGCCTTGTCGCCCGCCAGATAGGCGGCGCGGGTGCGAAGGCCGAGATCGTACTTCACGGCCAACACGTCGGCAAGCGCGGCGGCGCTTTCAAAGGTGCGCGCCCACTTGCGGTGCTTCTTTGCGATGGCGCGCCAGTGCTCGGCGGCCGCCTTGGCGGTCTCCTTGCCGCCCTCGATCATACGAATGTCGTTGACGCCGAGGAAGTAGTCGTTGTAAAGCGCGAGTTTGGCGGGGGCGTCGGTATTGAAATGCGCGTCCTTGGTGATCTTGTTCAACTGATCAATGGACGAGAACTCCTCAAATTCCATACCGAACAAGCGTGCAAAGCCGCGGCAGATCTTCTCCTCGTCGGTGACGCCCTTGGCGTACTGTGCGAGGTAGTACAGTGCGGGCATAACCGACCAACGCGAGCATTCCGCACCGTCGTCACCCCACATCGTGAAGAATACGTGCTTGATGCCGTGCTTGCGGCAGGCGTCCAACGCGGGGCGCATCGTCTCGATGGAGTATTCGTTGGAGGGCAGGAAGCCGCGCCAGGTCCACACACCGCCCGCAAACCAGTTCTTGTCCGAGAGTTGCTCGTGGTTGTAGAGCATATCGTCGTATTCCTGCTCGGTGCTGTGATAGTAGTCCCAGTAAACGGGGATCACGTCGGCGGGGAGCGCCTCGCGGGATTCACGGGGCATCTCCATACGGGGCAGATAGTATTTGTTGTTTCCGCTGATGCAGCGGAAGAACATATCCGACCAGATCATGGGCTCCAGACCCTTCTCGCGCACGATCTCGCACACGCGCGCCAGGTGTTTTTTCATAATGGAGGTGGGATCCTCGTAGCCGTGCAGATTCATGTACTTGCCGCGGCCGAGATCCCACGCCTCGTCCATACCGATGTGCACGAGCTTGCTTCTGAAGCAGGCCTTCATGGCATCCAGAATGTGCGAGATGAACTTGTATACGCGCTCGTCGCCCACGAGCATCGTATCGTTGCTGTCAATGGGAACCTGCTTCCACGGCACAAAGCCCTGCAGATGCGCCAGCGTCTGAATGCAGGGGATCAGCTCCATACCGAGCGATGCGGCATAATCGTCGATCTCGCGCAGTTCTGCCTGCGAGTAGCGGCCGCGCATATAACCGAGATAGGGCTCATCGGGTACCTCGTAGGTGTCCTCAATGTAAAGAAGCAGGCAGTTGTAGCCCATCTTCTTCAGATAGCTCATATACTTTTTGACGGTGGGCACGTTCATCACGGCATTGCGGGACATATCCAGCATGACGCCAAGCGTTTCGAATTTGTATGCTTTCATAAGGCACCTCCAAGGTTTTTGCACCCTCATTATATAACAAATGGCGGGGAGTGTCAATAAAGATGGGGAAAAACGGAATAAAAAACGCAGAGAAGGGTGTGCCCTTGGAACGCATAAAGCCCCGACAGATTTTTGGGCTTGTCGGGGCTGTTTTTCTGTTTGACAAAGGGGAATTACCGAACTGTTTTTTTCATCTCCATATACGGCAGAACATCATATCCATGCTTTCTGTATACGTTCACGGCTCTTTCGTTGTCGGCCTCAACCTCCAGGCGCAGTAATGCGTGAGGATATTTTTCCTCGACAAAATCAAGGAAGGCGCCCCCTAATCCTCGGCCGCGGTATTCGTCTTTTACGTATATGTCTTCGATCCAGATACAAGGTCTTCCGAATTCCGTTGAGAAGCTTTTTGCCAACATGGCATATCCCTGTACGGTAGTGCCGTTTTCAAAAACGTATCCCTCAAGATAAGGGCTTCCGTTCGTGCAATGATCGATGTCCGTATGAAAGATTTCTTCTGATCCATTGGTGAAGACAGCTTCGGACGCATAAAACGTTCTCATCATTTCGAGAATCTGCTGTCTGTCCTTTTCCTCCATACGTCTGATTTGGCTTTCCATATTTTTGCTCCGCAAATTTTTATTGATCGTTGTGTTCGGTTTCCGTACGGAAAAATCCGTATACCGACAGCACCTGTGCGGGGTTGGACATGGCGACTTTTCCGTCAAAGAGAACGCCGATGACCTGTCCTTCCTCAAAGCCCCCCACGCGCTCGCCGTTTACCATCGTGGTGTTCACCAACACTTCGCCAAACGCCATTTGTGCACTTGTGCCTTCCAGGGGGGCCACCAACAATTGCTCCTCGCCCACTTCCAGCACCGTGGCCTCAAAATAGAGCGTGGTGTCGCCCCAAGCCACGTCTGCGGGGTCGTACAAAGGCAATTCCGCGGCATTTGCCTCGGGTTTCGGCCATAACACGATCGCAAGGCAAATTGCCAGCGCCGCGCCCGTTACCGCCGCTCCCGCCAGCACGCCTTTTCTTCTTGCCGTCATTCGATCACGCTCCTTTCGTTATTAGTAGTATAGCACAAAAGCACGAAACAGTCAACGAGTGCGCGTTATTTGAGGAGAAAAGGCGGATCCATAGCGCTCGATACGTCGCCGCTTTGATGCGGTTGACACCTTTTTGCGCCGTATTGTTTTCAAACCGTTGACTTTGTGCCGAAAATGTGGTAAAGTCAATCTATAAAAGTGGCAAAGGAGATTCGGCGATGACAAAACAAGAATTTCTTGAATGTTGCCTTGATACATACGGCACATCGCCGGACTATCCGTTTGACGAGGATGTTGAGACGGCGGTGCTGAGGCACGCGGATAATCGCAAGTGGTATGCGCTTGAGATGAGGGTTTCACGGCGTAAGTTTGGGTTTGACAGCGACGAGGTGATCGGCGTTGTTAATCTGAAATTACCGACAGAGATGTATGGATCTTTTGGTGTGGCTGACGGTGTTTACCCCGCCTATCACATGAGAGAACTGTACTCGCTTTCCTATTCGCAACAGTTTCATCGAATATCATCTACGAGAAGATAACGCTCATCCTCGCAGATATATTCAAAGAGAAATATACCGACTACACGCAGGGAGAGTTTTACGACAAGGAGCTTGCTTCGGCAGGCATCATGCGTAACTATATGACAAGATCTTGCGGAATTTACTTCACGATGGACAGAAAAGTCAGAGCATTCCTTGAAAACACCTTTCTTCTCTATGAGATTCCGAGAAAGAAGATCGACGAAGCAATCAAATTCGTCGAAGGGTTCGATTGGAAAACCATAGCAGACGGTGTTATAAAGAATATGCTTACATATCTTGAAAGTAAAATATAAATCCCCTATTGGTAAAGGAGAAACAACATGAAAAAACTTACAACCATTATTCTTTTCTGCTTGTTAAGATGCTCCACATCAGCAAACGCAAGGCGGCGTGGATGCTGCAGAATGGCATTATTCCGTGCGAGATTCGCAACACGCCAACGCACAAATATTCTATCAGAAAGGAGGACGTTCTCGCCTACATGGCAAAGAGTGACCGCGAGAAGCGGAAAGAAATCCCCGTCGGTATTTTCAACGCCAAAAAGACAAATAACCCTCGCAGAACCGAGTCGCCTGACTCGGACTGTGGGGGTTATTTTGATGATACGAATTATAAGCTCCGAGGCAAGGAGCGAGCGCGGTTCAAGGAAATGCTCGAAGATCTTCTTTCTGCCGTACCCGATACACTCACCGTGGACGAGGTCGCCGAGCTGACAGGTTACCACCGAAGAACAATCCTTCGGTACGTGCAGAGAAAATACATATACGCAGTCGCCATAATGGGCAAGTACTACATCTCAAAGCAGAGCATCATTAACTACCTCGCCACCGATAAGGCGTTTAAGAATACGCAGAAATCGGGGTGGCATGAAAATGTAATATTGAAATTTCAAGCAACAAAATAGTTGTTTAGCTAATTTCATATCGTGCTTCGCCTATGACAATCTCTATTCTTATTTGATCTTTGTAATCGTCATCATCCAAATGCTTCAAATCCTTTAATGTTTCTAACATGATTTGTGCATGGCGAGGAAATTTACGCTGTACCGTTTCCATACCGACAATTTCAATATGAATAGGATCACCTACCATATCTGTCAAGCAATCCCAAAAAGCAGACCAATTCATACCATAATAATCAGGAAAATCAAGTTCATCTTTGATTATTTGATGGACTTCATTTATATAATTAACCTTTGAAAAGTCTAATGTATACAGTTCCTTAAATTGATACATATTCTTACTCCTTAATCTGAAATTTCATAAAATGTTTGGTAATGGTCGTATGTTACAAAAACCAATCCATCGTTAGAATACAAAATACGTTCGGTTCCACGATATCCGGACGTGTAATTAATATCTGCTTCGTACCATATACGCCCATTTGCCTGTGGTAATCTTCCATCTTTGTTTTGATAAACATCACCGCCGATTATTTTACCATTTGCAACATCTGCCAAATTACCCTTTTTATCTTTCCAACCAATTTTTCTTGCTTCCTTTTTTGTCAGATAGTTTTCAGGCAATTTTCCTTTGTGTGTGAGCCAATAGTCAGCGCCGTTTAGTCCGTCTTGAGTTGCATATCCGGCAGGAAGAACGTCCATTCCGTCAAGAGTGCAACGACAATACTGATGCATAGGCCACCGAACCATTTTTCCAACATCCTCTGTAGGAAAGATTTTGCCATGTAATTCTTTACATTCTACGCATGTTTTTAAATCAAGGCAAGCTTTCCACATCACCCATTTGGAGCTTTTCCATGGCATAAAAAATTCCAAAAGCTTTTCTATAAAAGACATTTATATTCCTCCTTTGTCTTTGGTAGGTATATTATACTATAGATATCAGTCTCAAACAGTATCAGTTAGTCTCACCTTGTCTCAATTTTTAAGAAAAAGCCACAAGAAATTATCCTTGTGGCTTTTTGGCGGAGGGTGTGAGATTCGAACTCACGCGCCCGTGAAGGCAAACGGTTTTCAAGACCGCCTCGTTATGACCACTTCGATAACCCTCCGTAAATATGATGCAACAGCGTGCATCATATTTACGGAGCTTCTGAGATGCGGCTCGGCGAACTCTGTTCGTCGAATCCACTTCGCATACCCCACCCGAAGATCGACAAGCTCGCTTGTCAGGCGCAGGGTGTGGGTATCTTCGCCAAAGGCGAAATAACTCTCCGTGATGCATACTGTGAACATTTTTATTAAGTTTTTAGATTTGCGAATTTTTTAGAAAAAGTTTTAGAAGGAATATTTTTCTGCATCGTCCGAAGGGCGAAAACATCAAGCGTAGCAAGGGATTTTGAGCATTTGCAGAAACTCGCGACTGCAAATTTTCAAGACCGCCTCGTTATGTCCTGTTGCGGTGCCCGAAATTTTTTGCTCACTCTCGTTCACAAAATTTCGACCGCTGCCACTCCTTATGCCTCGCTTGATCTGCCACCGGCAGCGCTCGGCAACGTCCCCGCTTCGATAACCCTCCGAACGGTGCTTGCGAGCATCTAATATCTTACCACAGAAGGGAGGTAAAGTCAAGATGCGGTGGCGCGGAATTTGGTGCGAAAAAGAAAAAATAAAATTTTTTGCTTGGGCTATTGCAATTTGCTTTGATTTGTGGTAAAATATCTCTACATGATGTATATTTACGGGGCTTTGCCCTGGTATTCTTGTTTTAGGAGGTTTATCATGGGAGCTCTGGAATGGATTATGGGTATTGCTCTGGTCGTTATGGCCATTTTCCTGCTGGTGGTTGTGCTGATGCAGTCCGGCAAGGACAAGCGTCTGTCCGGCACGATCGGCGGCGGCACTGACACCTACTACGGTCAGAACAAGGGTAAGTCCCGCGACAGAATCATCGCGATCCTCACGACGGTGGTGGCAATCATCTTCACCGTGCTGGTGGTCGTTTCCTACGTACTGATCGCAAAGTTCTATTGAGAATAAAAAAGAGGCGAGCGCGGCTCGCCTCTTTTTTATTTTTACTGCAGGATCAGTGAGAGCAGCTCGTCGGGGGTGTGCGCAAAGCACGAAGCGCCTGCGGCGCGAAGGCAGGGTTCGTTACGGAAGCCCCAGGTGACACCGATGCAGGGAAGGCCTGCGTTGTTTGCGGTGAACACGTCCACATCGGAGTCGCCGATGAACACGGCGTCCTCTTTATCAGCGCCGAGTTGTGCTAGCACGTGATGCACCATATCGGGTGCGGGTTTGCGGGGTATATCCGCCCGTTCGCCGAGGGCCACGTCAAACAGATCCTCAAAATAGTCCTTTGCCAGTGCCTGCACGGCAAAATCCGCCTTATTGGAAACAAGGGCGGTCTTCACGCCCGCCTCGCGCAGTGCGCAAAGCATCGGCAGGATCCCCTCATAAGGGCGTGTATGTACGGCACAGTGTGCGGCGTAGTAGCGCTTGAACTCATCAAGCACGCGCGCGGCGGTTGCCTCGTCGGTGCCACTCGGTATGGCGCGTTCGATCAGTTTGCCGATGCCGTTGCCGACAAAGGCGCACACGTTTTCTCTTGTGTGCGTGGGAAAGCCCTCGCGCGCGAGCGCGTGGTTCACAGCCGCAGTGAGGTCGTCCAACGTATCCAAGACCGTGCCGTCCAGATCGAACAATGCAACGCGATAACTCATACCGTTTTCTCCTTATTTCGCTTGATCTTTAGTTCGCCCGCCTCGATCTTCTCGATGATGTCCGCGATCAGGCCCTCACCGCACGAGCAAAACTCGTAGTCTGCGATCGCCTTGACGGCGGGGTGTGCATTGGAGGGGCAAACGGCGATGTCCGCCGCCGCGAGCATAGCAAGATCGTTTTCATAGTCGCCGCATGCGATCAGGATCCGCTCACCCTTGTCCGCTGTGATGCGGCGCAGATGCGCAAGGCCTGTGGCCTTGGTACAGCCCAGATGCTGGACCTCCAGTAGATGATTGCTCGACGTGGTGATCTCAAAGCGGTTGCCAAAGCGTTGCTCGGTGAGCACGCGCAATGCCGCGATGTTCTCGGGCGTACCGTGAATGGCGAATTTATACGCGTCGCCAAGCGGCCACGTAGCGGGGTCGCACACGCCCGCCGTGCCGGGTCTGCAGGGAGCGATATAACGCAAAATGGCCTCGGTGCCTTTGTCAAAAAACATACCCTTACGGGTGGAGATCTGAATGGCGGCATCACCCTTATTCGCGCGGAAAAACGCCAGAAGCTCCTCGGCCTCTTCGCGCGTGAGCATAGACTCGAAGGAGGCCACGTCGGTTTCAAAATCATAAAGGAAAATGCCGTTGCAGACGACGGCGGGGGCATTCAGGGTTTCACGAATGAAGGGTACGTGAGGATCCATGGTGTGGGGGATCCGTCCCGTGGCGAGTGTGAAAAGACCACCGCCCGCGCGGAAGCGCTCCAGTGCTCGGTAATTGCGTTCTACGGGCAAGCTACCCGGGGCCAAAAAGGTGCCGTCGATATCGCTTGCAATCAGATAACGGGAAAAATCAAACATTAGTATAACTCCTTAACCGAGGATTTGGACTTACGTCAATTCTCGGCGCAAAATGTCTAGAATGGCGGAAAAGTCTTCGGGCAGGGGGGCTTCAAAGTGCATCGGCTCGCCCGTGCGCGGGTGTATGAGGGAAAGTTCGCCTGCGTGCAGGCACTGTCCGTGAAACAGTTTGCGGTGATGCACCTCAAATCTTGTGCCGTCCCCGCCGTAAACGGGATCGCCGAGAAGCGGGTGACCGAGCGACGCCATGTGCACGCGGATCTGGTGCGTGCGCCCCGTTTCCAACTGACAGCGCACGTGCGTGAAAGCGCCGAAGCGCTCCAGCACCTCATAATGGGTGATGGCATCGCGCCCCTCGCCCTCTCGGCGGGTAATGGCCATACGCTTGCGATCCACGGGGTGACGCCCGATGGGCGCGTGCACCGTGCCGCGATCCTCGCGCAAGTTGCCCACGGTAATGGCGTGGTAGACTCTGCTCACGGTGTGCGTTTTGAGTTGCTCCGAAAGCGCCACGTGTGCGGTGTCGTTCTTGGCAACCACCAAAAGTCCCGAGGTGTCCTTGTCGATGCGGTGGACGATGCCCGGGCGCTCTACGCCGCCTACGCCCGACAAACTCCCTTTGCAATGGTGCAAAAGGGCGTTCACAAGCGTGCCGCTCTCATTTCCCGCGGCGGGGTGCACGACCATACCGCAGGGCTTGTTGACCACCACGATGTCCGCGTCCTCAAAGACAATATCCAACGGAATGTCCTCGGGGAGTGCTTCTGCGGGGACAGGATCGGGCAGGGTGAGCATGATATACTCACCGCCGCGCAGGCGGTAATTTTTGGCGGCGTTGCCGCCCGTAATCGTCACGCGTCCCTCCAGGAGCAATCGCTCGGCGCCTGAGCGCGAAAGCGAAAATGCGGCGGCAAGATAGGCGTCAAGACGGATGCCGACGTCGGCGTCCGTCACGCGCGATTCAAGCGTTTGTGCCATCGGAACCGTCCTCGTTTGTCTTCTGCCGCGCCGCGCGCAGTTCACCCACCGCCTCGCGGATCAGGTCGAATGCGAACAGTGCCGCCCCGATGCAGACCGCTGCGTCGGCGATATTGAACACCCAACTCCACAACTGCGGAAAGGCGCAGAAATCAATGAAATCTACCACAAACCCGAGGCGCACGCGGTCGATCATATTGCCAATACCGCCCGCGATGATGAGGGAAAGCGCGATGCGCGAGCACCGCGTCTTGGCGAATGCGTACAGGTAGAAGCACATCGCCCCGATGCCGATGACCGACAGCACCATAAAGATCCAACGGTGATCCGACAACAGGCCAAATGCCATGCCATCGTTCTCCACGTAGGTGAAGTGAAGCACGTTCGGGATCAGTGCAAACTGCCCCTCGTACAGAAAACGGAGCACGAGCAACTTGCTGACTTGATCCAGGAGGACAATGCCGAGGGCGATGAAAAGATAGGGAAGAACCCACATAAGTTTACTCCTTAAAAAATGCCGCAAATGCCGAAAGGCACCTGCGGCAATTTCTTTTTTATCAAAGTCCGAGCACCTTGCGGCAACGGGGACACAGGCAACCGCCCTCCTCGTCGTGGAAGGCGTTTTCGTTGTAGTTCCAGCAACGGTCGCACTTCTCGCCGCGTGCGGCGCTGACCGTGACGCCGACCACGGCGTCCTCCTCGACTACAGCATCAGCGGGAGCGGCACCCTTCACAAGATCGACCTGCGACACGATAAAGAGCGTGGGCAGTTCGTCACGGAAGGAATCCAGCAGTGCGTACGCCTCTTCGTTCTCGGTAAAGACCGTAACGGCGGCGTCCAGCGACTTGCCGATGCGCTTCTCGGCGCGTGCACCCTCCAGGGCCTTCATCACGCTCTCGCGCAACTCAAACAGGGCGTTGTAGCGCGCGGTGACCTCGGGGAAGCAGAGGGTCTCGTCGAAGTCGGGCATATCGTTGAGGAATACGCTCTCCTTTACGTCGGTGGCACGGTGAGGCATTGCCTGCCAGATCTCCTCGGAGGTGAAGGCAAGCAGAGGTGCCATCATACGCGTCATCGAACTGACGACGTGGTACATCGCGGTCTGTGCCGCACGGCGTGCCTTCGAGTCGGCACCCTCTGCATAGACGCGATCCTTTGTGATGTCAATGTAAAGCTTGGAGAGCTCCACGGTGCAGAAGTTGCAAAGCTCGTGATAGATGGTGTGGAACTCGTAACTGTTGTAGGCCTCGCGTGCGGTCTTCACGAGATCGTTCATATCCGCGATGATCCACTTGTCGATGTCGTACAGTTCCTCGAAGGGAAGTGCATCGGTATCGGGGTTGAAGTCATACAGGTCGGCCAGAAGGAAGCGTGCCGTATTACGAATCTTGCGGTATGCGTCGGAGAGCTGCTTGAAGATGGCGTCCGAAGCGCGCACGTCCACGTGATAGTCACTGGAAGCGACCCACAGACGCACCAGATCCGCGCCGTACTTCACGATCATTTCCTCGGGGGCAATCGAGTTGCCAAGCGACTTGTGCATCGCCTTGCCCTCGCCGTCCACGACCCAACCGTGCGTCAGTACGGTCCTGTAGGGAGCACCCTCACCCTTCGCGCCAACGGCGGTGAGCAGGGAGGACTGGAACCAACCGCGGTACTGGTCGGCACCCTCCAGATAGACATCGGAGGGGAAGTAATGACCCTCGCGGCCCTCCAGTACGTAGAAGTGGCTGGAGCCCGAGTCAAACCAACCGTCCAGTGTGTCGGTCTCCTTGGTGAAGTGCTTGCCGCCGCAGTGGGGGCAAGTGAAGCCGCCGGGCAGAATGTCTGCGGCCTCCAGCTCGTACCAGGCGTTGGAGCCACGCTCGGCAAAGAGTGCGGATACGGCGTTGATGGAGTCCTCGTTGCAAACGGGCTTACCGCAATCCCCGCAGTAGAATACGGGAATGGGCAGACCCCAGTGACGCTGACGGGAGATGCACCAGTCGGCGCGCTCGCGCACCATGGACTTGATGCGCTCACCACCCCACTCGGGGAGCCACTCCACGTTCTCGCACGCCTCGACCGCCTCGTTCTTGAAGGCGTCGACCGAGCAGAACCACTGGGGCGTCGCGCGGAAGATGATGGGGGCCTTGCAACGCCAGCAGTGAGGATACTCGTGCTCGATCTCCTCCGAAGCAAACAGCGCGCCGCTCGTGCGCAGATCGTCCAGGATCGCCACGTTGGATTCGTCATAGCGCATGCCTGCAAACTTGCCCGCGTCTGCGGTCTGGTAGCCGCGGTCGTCCACGGGTACGATGATATCAATGTTGTAGCGACGGCAGGTCTGGTAATCGTCCGCACCGAAACCGGGAGCGGTGTGCACACAGCCCGTGCCGCTTTCCATGGTAACGTAATCGGCGTTCACCAGTACGGATTCACGGTCAAGGAAGGGGTGTGCCGCCTTCATAAACTCAAACTCCTTGCCCGCCATACGCGCAAGGATCTCGTAGTCGGAAATACCGCCTGCTTGCATGGTCTTTTCACACAGTGCCTCGGCCACGATATAGCATTCGTTGCCCGCACGCACCACCACGTAGGTCTCCACGGGGTTCAGGGCAATGGCAAGGTTGCCGGGCAGCGTCCAGGTGGTGGTCGTCCAGATCACCACAAAGGTGTTTTGCAGGTCGCAAACGCCTTTCAGTTTGCCGCCGTCGTCCACCAGACGGAACTTGACGAAGATCGAGGTGCAGGGATCGGTGCGGTACTCGATCTCTGCCTCGGCCAGAGCCGTCTCGTCCTTGGGGCACCAATAAACGGGCTTGAGGCCCTTGTAGATGTAGCCCTTGCGGTACATCTCGCCGAACACACGCACCTCGCGTGCCTCAAAGTCGGGGGACATGGTGAGGTAAGGATTCTTCCAGTCGCCCGAAACGCCAAGGCGCTTGAACTGCCCCATCTGCACGTCCACAAAGTTCTGTGCAAAGGCGTGGCAAGCGTTGCGGAATTCGGGAATCGACATCTTCTTGCGGTCGATCTTGTTCTTTTTGATGATCGCGCTCTCGATCGGCATACCGTGGTTATCCCAGCCGGGCACGTAGGGCACGCAAAAGCCCATCATGGAACGGGACTTGTTGATGAAATCCTTGAGGATCTTGTTGAGCGCCGTACCCATGTGAATGTTGCCGTTGGAGAAGGGAGGGCCATCGTGCAGAAGGAAGGTGGGTTTCCCCTCGGCACCCTTGAGCATACGCTCATAGAGCCCCAGATTTTCCCAGTATTCAAGCATCAGCGGCTCGCGCTTGGGAAGCTCCGCACGCATAGCGAAGGTGGTGTTCGGTAGATTGAGTGATGCGCTATAATCTTTAGCCATGGTTCATTTACTCCTGTATAGACAATGAAATTGCTTACAAATATTGGTCGGCCAGCAATCGGTAGCGGCCTTTTTTGGTCTTGTCCGAGAGGGAACGGAGCACAAATTTGCCCTTTCCGCGAATGACGATGACGCACCCTTCGGTAAGGGGCTTATCGGGCTTGTCCGCCGTCTCGTAGTCGATCTCGACAAGACCGCGGCGGAACAGTTCCTGCGCTCGCTCGCGCGAAACGCCCGCGAGCGCCGCCACCACGCCGTCGGCGCGGGGAGAGGCCACGGTGTCACTGACGGCGAGAAAACGCCGTCCGCCGTCGAAATGCTCGGGCAGGGAAATGCCTCCTACCCGCACGGCATCGTTGGCCACGCGGGTGAGGGATTCGGTGAGGAATGCGGCCATCACGCGGTCGCAAAACAAAACGGCGCTGTGAGCCGAGGTGACGCAAAGATCGCCAAAGGCCGAGCGTTCGGTGCCGAGATTCAGTACGGCACCCAGGTAATCTCTGTGGGCAAGTTCCCGAAAGGAACTTCCCGTGATCTCCAGTGCGACAAGAGACTCCTTGCGCACGTCGGCAAGGTAATCGTCAAGCAGGGAATCGTCCACTCCTTGCATATAGGGCGGCAGACAGTAAAGGCGCCGCCGTTCGGCATCGGGATAGCCACCGTCAAAGCGGAGATCCTCCCGTCCCTTGCCCAGTGCTTTTTCGATCCGCATCTGCTCCCCGGGCGTCAGGAACGCCGTGTACGTCACCTCGCCCGCGTCGGCGCGGCGCAAAAGATCGTCCACGTGTGAGAGCAGGAGTTCCATCGGGTCCTGCGCACTCATAACGTTTGCAACAGTGAACCCAGTGCCGCCAGCACGAGACAGGCGAACAGAAAGGGCATATCCAACGGCAGATTGCGGAACCACCCCATGCGGTCAAACAACCGCCTGAAGGGGAAAATGACGGGCTCGGTCACAGTGAACAAAAGCACCGCGATCGGGTGATCGTCGCGAATGGGAAACCAGGAGAGGACGGCACGGATCAGCATGCAGACTTCGAGCACAAAGATCAGTGTTGTCGCCGTATTCATGATGAGTTTTGCGATCAGACCCATGCCATCCTCCTGCGATTATGTTTTGAGAGATCAGTACTCGCCGTTTGCGGTGTCTTCCTCGCTCACTTCGCCCTTGCGGGGAGAGAGAACGAAGGTGCTCTTGGTGACGCGGCGCAGTTCGCCGTCCAGTACGTGCAGTGCGCCCTGCAGGAAGTCGATGAGGCGAATGGTCACGGCGCGATCCAACTCCTCAATGTTCATCACAACGGTGTAGCCGTGCATCAGGTAGTCGGCAATGGTGAGGCCGTCCTGTGCGCTGTGGGGCTTTACGACCTTCAGTGCGCCCTGTGCTGCGGGAGCGGCCTGCTTTTTCTGGGGAGCGGCAACGGGCGTGATCACCTCTTCCTCGTCGCTCACCACGTCCTCTTCTTCATCGGCGCGGTAGAAGTTGTTGTCGTAGTTGTCATCGTAGTTGTAATCCTTGGTCTTCTTGTTGAAAATGTTCATCGTGTGAACCTCCCTTTTCGTTTTGACTATATTTATTTTTTATTTTCGTTCAGGTTTCATCGCGTCCCGCAAACAAGCGTCTGCCAACGCGTACGTATTGCGCGCCCTCCTTGATGGCGGCGCCGAAGCTCTGGGACATTCCCATGGAGAAGGCGGGCTCGCCCTCGAGTCCCAAAGACGCCCACAGTTGCTTGCCAAGCGCCACGGTTTCGGCGAAGTACGTGCGGTATGCCGCCTCGCTCTCGCAGACAGGTCCCATGGTCATGAAGCCCGCAAGGCGCAGGTGGGGCAGTGAGGTGACCGTGCGGCAAAGCGCCAGAGCACCCTCGGGCAGGACGCCGCTTTTGGAGTCCTCGCGGCCACTGTTGATCTCCACCAGCACGTCGATCACGCGATCCTTGGCGGCGGCGCGCTTTTCGATCTCAAGCGCCAGGCGCTCGGAGTCCAGCGAGTGGATCATATCCACGCGGTCAATGATATATTTGACTTTGTTGGTTTGCAACGATCCGATGAAGTGCACGCGCACATCACGGCTCTCATAAAGCGGCAGATTGGCAAGGAACTGCTGTACGCGGTTCTCGCCCACGTCGGTCACGCCCGCATCGAGCATGGCCGCGATCTCACCGTCCGCCGCATATTTCACGGCGACCAGCATCACCGTCTTGCCCTCGCGGTGCGCGGCGCGCTCCGCTTCGGCGATCTCTTCGTGTACTGCCGCCAGATTTTTCTCAATGTAAGTAAGCATCAGGATACCACCCTTCCGTCATAGAGACGCCGCACGCAAAGAAGCACGCGGTCACCTGCGACCAGGGTCGCACCGTCTCCCTCGGTTTGGATCAACACACAACCGTACTCATGGCAAATGGGCGTCACGGTCCGTGCCCGTGCCACTCCGTTCTCCTCGACGTATACGACGTTGCCGTCGTAGATAGCGTGCTTTGGCACGCGCAGTCCGCTCACCGTCTCGCGCGCGATGCACACGGTCTCCTGTCGCGTGTCGGCAAGGGCCGCTGGGAGTGACTCACCGCAAAGGATCAGCAGGGCGTCCTCGCCGTTCTCAGCCGTCACCGTTCGCATCACGCGAAGCGAGAGGTCAAGAGATCGGTCGGGGAAACTGACGGGATAGGTCTCGCCCTCTCGGTAGGAAAGGGCCGTTTCGGCGGGGACGAGCAGTGCCAGATACCACACGGCGGTATCCACCACGCGACCTACGGTCGGCTCGGTATCGGGCGCTGTACGGAGCAGATCGGAAAGCCCTTCGGGGGTCAACTCGTGCACAAGGCCGACGTCGAACACGCGCTCATAGCCGTCGGTCGAGTGGCAGAACACGCCGTCGCGCGTGGCGCGCACAGTTTCGGGCTCGCCCTCGTTGCGCGTGAGCGCCGCGATCTGCTCGCGGCACTGTGCAATGCGTGCGCGGAGTTCCTCGACCACGGTGTCGCTTGTCGCATCGCGGCGTTCCAGTACGGCACCAAGCGCTTCGCCGCCTTGGGCGGCCTGTGCGAACGCGCCGTCTGCAATATCACGCATCAGCGTATCGTAGCAAAATACGTAGTCGGACTGCCAGGTGCGCTCCACCTCGTCAAGGGCGGCCTCACAGCGCTCGATCTCGGCAAACAAAAGGGCGGCAACGCCGCGTTCGTCCGTGCCCGTGTCGTTGTTATATACGGCGGCCAGTGCGCTGTCGCGCGACACGGCCTCGCCATCTGCCGTCACGTAGGCGGTCACGCCGTCGTTGCGGGAGGTCACCACGCTCTCATCGCGGAAGAGATAGCCCGTGAGCGTGTCCGTGAAGGTGTAGGACGCGGTACGGATCTCCACACGCGCGACCGCGTCGCGCGCACGCGAAGAAACCGTGAGGAGCATAGAAGCCATCAGCGCGAGCAACAGGAGGATACACAGCAACTGCCCCAGCCATTCTCCCCGATGGAGTTTTCTCTGTCTGTCCACGGCGGGTTCCTCCTCCCTCGCGCGCATTCTCGCGCGTAATACTGTGATATATAATTATATCATATCCCATATGGAATAGGCAACTGTTAGGGCATTGTTTACAATTTCTTCACTTTTTTGCGCCGTTTTGCCGTCATCCACGGGGATCCAACGGACGTATTCCTTGGCTCCGAACCAGGTCAGTTGTCGCTTGGCATAGCGGCGCGTAGCGGTCTTGAGTTCTTCCACGGCCTCTTCCAGGGTACACGATCCCTCAAGATACGGGAGCAGTTCCTTGTAGCCGATGGCGGCCGCCGCCGTGGGGGAGCGGTCAAATACGCCCGCCTCGCGAAGTGCGCGCGTTTCGTCCAAAAGCCCCATAGCAAGCATCTCGTCCACGCGGCGCTCAATGCGCGCGTAAAGCATCGCGCGATCCGTAAAGGAAAGCCCGATGACAGCGGCGTTGTATTTGGAGGGGAGTATGCGGGAGCGACGGTCCCATTCGGATTTCGGCACGCCCGTGAGGCGGTAGATCTCCAGCGCGCGGATCACGCGGCGCAGATTGTGCGGATGCGTGGCGGCGGCGCTTTCGGGGTCAACGGCGGCAAGTTCTTGGTGGAGCGCTTCCTCGCCCTGCGAAAGGGCAAAGGCGTGGAGTTCCTCGCGCAAGCGTGCGTCCGCGCCCGGGGTCTCGGGCATACCCCCGCGCAGGAATGCATCGAGGTACAGTCCCGTTCCACCGCAGAATACGGGGAGTTTTCCGCGTGCCGTGATATCGCGCACGGCGGCGTTCGCCGCCTCCACGTATTCCATGGCGGAAAAGGGCTCGTGGGGCTCGGCCACGTCAATGAGGTGATGCGGCACGCCGCGCTGTTCGGCCTTGGTCGGCTTGGCGGTGCCGATGTCCATACCGCGATAGATCTGCATCGAGTCGCAGGAGATCACTTCGCCGCCAAGACGCTCGGCAAGCGAGACGGCAAGCGCCGTTTTGCCGCTTGCCGTCGGTCCGACTATTGCTAAAATTCTTGTTTTTTTCAACACCGTTATGCCCCTTTTACGCCAATGCGCGCGAATGCATCGCGGATCTGGGCGAATATCTCACTAAATGAAGGGATCTTGTCACCGATCGCACCGATGGATTGCAGAATACTGTGATCCGAGAACAGGAACCACAAAATGGCTGCCACGATCACAACACCGACCATAAATTTTGCGATCTTGCCCAGCAGTTTGAGTGCGAGGTAAATGGCAAGAACGGTGACAAGGATCGCCACGGCCGCCACTGCGATATCTGTGAAGATACCGAGTCCGCCCGCGTTTCCTGTTCCGCTTGTTAAAATGCCACTCATCATACGTTCTCCTTTACGTTTACTATACCCACAAACGGGTCGGGTTATTGCAGGAACATGGCATCGCCGATGTGTACGGGATGCGGATCTTCCGATTGGCAATGCGGCACAACCTTGTGGGATTTTTCGCAGGGGTGATTCAAGAATCGCCCGCGGGTCATTTGTGAATGACCCCTACAACATTTTCTTTTATTCTATGAACATCGCATCGCCGAACGAGAAGAAACGGTACTCTTTTTCTACGGCCTCGCGGTAGGCGGCAAGCACGGCATCGCGGTTGTAGAAAGCGGATACCAGCATGAGTAGCGTGCTCTCGGGCAGATGGAAGTTGGTGATGAGCGCGTCCACCGCGCGGAAGCGGTAGCCGGGGTAGATAAAAATACCCGTATCCCCCGAAACGGGGTGGATCACGCCCTGCTCATCGGCGGCGCTTTCCAACGTGCGGCAGGAGGTGGTACCCACTGCCACGATGCGTCCGCCCGCGGCGCGACGCTCGTTGATGAGTGCGGCACTCTCGGGGGGGACGGAAATGAACTCGGTGTGCATAACGTGCTCGTCCACGCGCTCTGCCTTAACGGGGCGGAAGGTGCCAAGTCCCACGTGAAGCATCACGGGTGCGATGGCCACGCCCTTCTCGCGCACGCGCTCAAGCAATTCGGGTGTGAAGTGCAGTCCCGCCGTGGGCGCGGCCGCCGAGCCCTCTTCGCGGGCGTAGACGGTCTGATAACGGCTGTTGTCCGAAAGACGCTCTTTGATGTAGGGGGGCAGGGGCATCAGGCCGATCTTGTGCAGAATGTCGTAGATCGACGTGCCGTTCGAGCGGTCGTAGGTGAAGTGAATGAGGCGGTTGCCCTCTTCTACGATATCCTGAACGCTGCCCGTCAGCAGTCCTTCGCCAAACACCATTTCGGCGCCGAGCCGGGCGCGTTTGCCTGGCTTCACCAGGCACTCCCAGGTGTCGAGCTCGCGCTGACGGAGAAGGAGCAGCTCCACCTTGGCGTCGGGTCTGCCCGCTGCGTGGCCGTAAAGGCGCGCGGGGATCACCTTGGAATCGTTGATCACCAGCACGTCACCTTCGCGCAGGTAGGAAAGAATATCGTAAAAATGCTTGTGTTCCACCTCGCCCGTGGTGCGATGGAGCACCATCAAACGCGAGCCGTCACGCCGTTCCATCGGGTGCTGTGCGATGCGTTCGGGGGGGAGATCATAATAAAAATCCGAGGTCTTGAGATCGGTGGGGGCCAGGGTGTTTCTGATGACTTCTGCCATATAACTCCTTTCGGCACTTTTCGCAAAAAGGTGTTGACAAGTGCCGTATGATATGATAAGATAAGGGTGACGATGTTCGTCGGAAAAACATAATATATTGATAGAGGTGCATGTTGTGACCTCATCGGGGCAAGGTAGCCGTTACCGTCAGAGCCCCCGTGGGAGCGCGGCTATGCCGAAGTGGGGCGTTCACGGCGGGCGCTTTGCTGGTTCACACGGTTCAGAGCTGTGGAACTGTCGTCAAGCATTTGATGGAGAGCTATCTGTATGTTGCTATGAGGGGATTGCCCTTCTTATATTATAGTACAACAACAGCTGGTTTTCAACCGGTTTTTTTATTTTCTCCTGTGTTTTCCGAAAAACGGGCAAATTTCGCTAAAGGAGCAACATAGTATGAGCACGCTGAAGAAGAGCATTTTTACGGGAGCCGCAACCGCTATCGTGACCCCCTTCAAGGACGGCGGTGTTGACTACGCGGCCTTTGGCCGTATGATCGACTGGCAGATTGCAGGCGGCATCGACGCGATCGTGGTGGCAGGCACTACGGGCGAGGCCGCGACTCTTACACACGAGGAGCACTGCGAACTGTTGCGCTTCTCCGTAGAGCGCGTGGCAGGTCGCGTTCCTGTGATCGCGGGCACGGGCTCCAACGATACGGCCTACGGTATCGAACTGTCGCAGTACGCCTGCGAGGTCGGTTGTGATGCACTGTTGCTGGTCACTCCCTATTACAACAAGGCAACCCCCAAGGGTCTTGTCAAGAATTTCCTTGCTACGGCAGAGGCCACCGACAAGCCCATTATCCTGTATAACGTGCCCTCTCGCACGGGCGTGAATATTTCTTTGCCCGTGTATCGCGAACTTGCCAAGCACGAGCGCATCGTGGCTGTCAAGGAGGCGTCGGGCAATCTGTCCGCCATCGCAGAACTGATCGCCGAGTGCGGTGACGCACTGGACGTATACTCCGGCAACGACGATCAGATCGTGCCCATTATGTCGCTTGGCGGCAAGGGCGTGATCTCTGTCTGGTCGGGCATTCAGCCCCGTGAAGCACACGATCTGTGCGCCGCTTGCCTTGCGGGCGATTTCAAGACGGGTGCCGAGATGCAACTGAAGTATCTGAAACTGATGAACACCCTGTTCTGCGAGGTCAATCCCGTTCCCGTAAAGGCGGCAAGTGCCCTGATGGGACTGTGCGGCCCCGAGATCCGTCTGCCTCTTTGCGAGATGGAGGAGAGCAACCACGAAAAACTTGCAGGTGTGCTCCGTACCTACGGACTGCTGTAAGTGGGGAGTGAGGACGTAAAAATGTTGAATATTTTGCTTTGCGGCTGTGGAGGCCGCATGGGCGCCGCCGTAGCGGCCGCCGCCGTGGCGGCGGGGGATCGTATCGTGGCAGGCGTGGACGTGAATCCCACCGCCGCCGCACCCTATCCCGTGTTTCATTCTCCCGAGGAGTTTGAGGGACGCGCCGACGTGATGATCGACTTCTCGCATCACAGTGCTCTCCCCGCACTGCTCGGATACGCCACGCGCACGGGCACACCGTTGGTGGTGGCTACTACGGGTCACACCGAGGAAGAGATGGAACTGATGCATAAGGCCGCCCGGTGCGTGCCGATCTTCTTCTCGCGCAATATGTCGCTTGGCGTCAATCTGCTCATTTCGCTTTGCCGACGCGCCGCGGCCGCACTTGGCGAGGACTTTGATATTGAGATTATCGAAAAGCACCACAATCAGAAATTGGACGCCCCCTCGGGCACCGCACTGTTGATCGCGGACGCTCTTTGCGAGGAAGAGGAACACCCTTACGAATAAGATCGCCACACCGAGCGCCGCAAGAGAGCGCGCGGCGAGAGCGGTCTGCACGCCGTGCGCGGCGGCACCATCGTTGGCGAGCACGAGGTGATGTTCTGCGGCAAGGACGAGATCGTCACGCTCTCGCACTCCGCCGCCTCCCGTGAGGTCTTTGCCACGGGCGCGCTCCGCGCCGCCCGCTTCCTTGTCGGCAAGCCCGCGGGCTTTTACAACATGGACGACGTAGTCGGCAATCTTTAATATGTGCAAAACCTCACCCGTTAGGCCACTAACGGGTGCGGTTTTTTATGTTTTGGGCTGCTTTTCCGTGGGCAACTCGTTGAAAAGCGAGCAACCGAGCACCAGGACGCCGCCTGCGATCTGCAAGAGCGAAATGGGCTCGTGCAGTACGCACACCGACAGGATCACGGCCACGAGCGGATCAATGTAGGAAAGGATCGCCGCTTCTTGCCCCGGCAAGCGCCACAGGGCGGAGAAATACAGACAATAGGTGATGCCCGTGTGCAACAGTCCCACGGTGAGCAGGCACGCAAGGCCCTGTCCATTGAGGGACGCTACGTCAAAGCCACCTCGGAGTAATACATAGGGGAGCAGGACCGTCGCCGCCGCCAAAAACTGCCAGAAGGTACGCGGCACGCCACTGACGTCCTTGATGTACTTATTACACAGCATCACGGTGGCGTAAAGCACCGCGGCACCAAGCCCCAGTGCCACGCCGAAAAGGTGGTTGCCCGTGTCCGCGCCGCCCTCGCCGAGGATCAGTACCACACCAAGCGTGGAGCCGAGAAAGCAAACGATCTGCCTTGGCGTCATTTTCTCGCGGAACAAAAGCGGGGAGAGGATCGTGACAAGCACGGGCGCAAAATAGTAACTGATGGTTGCCAAGGACACGGTGGTGTGGCGGTAGGCCTCAAACAACATGATCCAGTTGAATCCCATCGCCGCGCCCGAAAAGAGCAAAAGCAACAAATTTTTGCGATTTAGCCCGCGAACGGGGTTGGTTTTCGTGAGAAGCAGGTAGATGCCGAGCAATCCGAAGGCCAGCACGGCACGAAAGAGTGCAAGTTCGGCGGAGGAAAGGTTGATGCCGCGCACAAAGAGCGATATCGTGCCGAACACCGCCATGGAAAACACAAAGGAAAGGCGGGTAAGAGCGGCGCGCTTCATTTGAGACGCACCTCACGGCGTTCGGGCACAAAGCCCTCGAAAATGGGCGTGATGCCCTCGTCAAGGAAGCGGTTGTACAGTGCCTCGTCGCGTACGGTATACACCATGTTGCCCGCACCGAAGAGACGGATACCCGTCTGCACGCCAAGGCGCCTCGGATAACGGTGATCGTAGGCGTGGAAGGCGGGGCGGCAAAGGAAGGTGAGCAGTACGGCGGAAAGCACGAAATTGCGCGCCTTGTTGCCCTTGCTTTTACTTTTCTTCATATCGGTGGAGAGCAGGCCGCGCACCACGCGCGCGTCTGCCTTTTTTACGGCGTGCAACAGGAAGGGATTGAAGGATTCCATACACCATTCGCCCTCATAGCCCGCAAGCACGGCAAGTGCGCGGGGGACGAGCGAGGTGTCGCTGTTCTCGCCCTTGAGTTCAATGAGGAGCGGCACGCGCCCCGCTACTGCGTCAAGTACTGCACGGAAGGTGGGGATCGTTTCGCTCGTGTCGTTCAAGGGGATCTTAGTCAGTTCCTCTGACGTGAAGGCGGCGAGTTTTCCTTCCTTTCCACACATACGCTTCAAGGTATAGTCGTGGAAGACCATCACCTCACCGTCTTTTGAAAGTTGGATATCCAGTTCGATGGCGAAGTTCTCTTCGGCGGCGCGTCGGAACGCCGCCAAAGAATTTTCGGGGATCTCCCCGCCAAAGAGCCCGCGGTGCGCATACGGACGCAGAAAGGGACGCATCGCGCGCTTACGCGCGCGAGGTGCGATCAGGAAGAGCCAAATTGCCAAAAGTGCCAGGACGGTGGCGAAAACAATGATTGCTGCTGTCACGGCGGGGTGCATCAGTCGTCACCTCCTGCGGCGTCCAGTGCCACCTGTACCGCGTCGGGCTTGGAGTCGCCGTGGCGGACAAAGAGCATCGTGACGAAGGCGAGTGCCACAAACACAGTGGCGTAGGGGAAGAGGGTGCGGAAGCTGAGATCCAGGAACACGCCCGAGAGAATGGGCGTGACGACCTGCGCCGCCATACTGGCCGTATAGTAGTAGCCCGTATATTTGCCCGTGTTACCGCCGCGGGAGAGTTCCACGACCATGGGGTAGGAGTTGACGTTGATCGTTGCCCAACCGATACCCGCCAGAGCAAAGAGCACGGGCATCAGCACCTTTTTCACGACCTCAGGGCTATCCGAGCCGAGGAAGGAGGCGAAGAAGAAGGAAACGCCGAGGATCACCACGCCCGAAAGGATCATCTTCTTTCTGCCAAGTTTGGAGGAAAGCAGACCCACGGGCAGGTATGCGGCGATGGCCGCGGCCTGTGCGATCAGCAACGTGGTGTTGTAGTCTACGTTTAGCACGGTGCTGGCGTAGACGGAATACTTACTGGTCACGGCGTTGTAGCCCATAAACCAGAACACAACCGAGGCAAGGATCAGCGCAAGCGAGAGTTTTTCGCCGCGCGAGAGCGTGCGCATTTCCTGCACCGTTTCCGTGCTTTCCACCTTGTCAAGCCCCAAACGCTCACTTTCGGCCTGCATCTCGGCGGCCCAGGCGGGCTCGCGAACTTTCCACAGGAACACGGCAAGTCCCACCAACATGATTCCCGCTACGATAGCAAAGAACGTGGTGTAACTCATCAGTGCATTTTGCGCCTTGCCCGTGCCGAACACGGTGCCCAGCAACAGCACCAGAATACCGCCCGCCGTGCCCATCAGATTGATCACGGCGTTGGCCTTGGAGCGCAAGGGCTTGACCGTCACGTCGGGCATCAGCGCGACGGCAGGGGAACGGAAGGTGCCCATTGCAACGAGCGTGAAGAGTAGCAGCACCATGAAGAGGATCAACGGTGCTACGTTTTGTGCCGTGGCGCGTGCGGCATAGGCCTGGCGCGCGGGCACCACGATGTCCAGATAGTCCTTATTGGTGACGGTTTTGCCATTCTCGTCCTCTACGGTGATGGCGATTGCGGAGAAGTCCTCACGCGTGATCAGCTCCTGCAAGGGCTTTTTATCGGAGGCCATAGAACTGAACAGCTTTTTGAACATATTGGTCTCTTCCTCTTCGCCCGCGCGCCAGTCGCTTACCTCGGGATTCTCGTCCCAAATGGTCTCCAGTGCCTGCACGTAACCTTCCCCCTCGGTGGCGGTCACGTCGGCCAGTTGCGTGCGCTGTGCGGTGTCGGGGATCGAAAGCGTGACGAGCAGTACGGCGGCCGTGATCGCGCCGATCACAATGAAGGGGGTGCGTTTGCCGTACTTGCTGTTCACCTTGTCGGAGAGTGCGCCGAAGATGGGCAGGAGGAACAGCGCAAAGATGTTATCCAGCGCCATGATCGCGCCCGACCAGGTCTGGGGCAGACCGAACTTGTCCGTGAGGATCTTGGGGATAATGTTGTCATAGGCCTGCCAGAAGGCAGAGATGAGGAAAAAGGCAAAGCCCACGAATATGACGCGTTTGTAATTCAGTTTCATACGAGTTTTCCTTCCTTTTGCAACAAGTAATAGACCTTCAGGATCGCCAGTTGTGTTTTGCCGTCGGGAATATGGCCCGCAAGCACTTCACTCACGGCCTCGGCCAAGGGCATGGTATAGACCTCTAAAAATTCGTCCTCGTCGAGTTCTGTTTCCCCGAATTGCAGACCGCGCGCCAGGTACATACGCACGCGCTCGCCCATGATGGCGGGGGAACCGTAGTATTCGCCAAGATCCACGAGTTCGTTGGGCACAATGCCCGTCTCCTCCCGCAACTCGCGCAAAGCAGCCGCACTCGGGTCCTCATCTGCGCTGTCGAGTTTGCCTGCGGGGATCTCCACAAGCACGCGGGAAAAGGGGTAACGGTACTGGCGCTCCAGCACCACCTCGCCCTTGTCGGTGAGGGGCAGAATGCAGACCGCGCCCACGTGCTTCACGTACTCGCGCACCGAGGTGCCGCCGTCGGGCAATTCTACCGTGTCGCGGTACAGATGCACCACGCGTCCGTCGAAGATCAACTCCGAATCCAGCATTTTTTCTTCCAGGTTCATATGTGTTCTCCTTGAAAAGACTTGCGTTCTGCTTTTAAGTATATCCCAAAAAGCGCTTTTTGTAAAGTGCCAAGGGCAAAAAAGTGAGCGAAGGTGACCGCGAGCAGTCACAGAAAAACGCCTGTGAGACACAAACGAGCAAAAACGCAAAAAGCGACAAATTGTGAACAGGTTTTTTGTGCATTATTTTATTCGCAAACGACTTTACAAACCACAATATCTATGATATACTATTTCTTGCCGGCACAAGATATGGTGTGTGACGGCGACATGGAACATATTTCGCAAGGGTGCTCTCGGGCACCCTTCTTTCAGCGAGAGAACGCCGCAGGGAGCGCTCAGATCCTTGCGTTTCGGCACCTTTGGCACTCGCTCGCATGCAAATTTAACGGGGGAAACAGTATGAAGATTATCAAGAGAAACGGATCCGAGGACGTCTTTGACCGCAGTAAGATCGTACGAGCCATTCAGAAGGCCAATGACAGCGGAGAGGGAACGCCCGAACTGACACAGCGCCAGATCGACTATATTTCCTTTGTGATCGAGGACTACTGCAGCGATATTGACCGCGCACTGTCCGTGGAGGAGATCCAGGAACTGGTGGAGACGCTGATCATTCAGCAGAACGCACCCGAGACCGCCAAGCGCTACATTCGCTATCGCTTCACGCGCAATCTGGCCCGCCGCGCCAACACCACCGACGAGAACATTTTGTCCCTCATCGAGTGCAACAACGAGGAGGCCAAGCAGGAGAACGCCAACAAGAATCCTACGGTCAACAGCGTACAGCGTGACTACATGGCAGGCGAGGTCTCCAAGGACCTCACGCGCCGCATTCTGCTCCCCGAGGAGATCGTGAAGGCGCACGAGGAGGGCATCATTCACTTTCACGATGCCGACTATTACGCACAGCACATGCACAACTGTGACCTTGTGAACCTGGAGGATATGCTGCAAAACGGCACCGTGATCAGCGGCACGCTGATCGAAAAGCCCCACAGTTTCTCCACCGCTTGCAACATCGCCACGCAGATCATCGCACAGGTCGCCTCCAACCAGTACGGCGGCCAGAGCATTTCGCTCACGCACCTGGCACCCTTCGTGCAGGTGTCCCGTGAGAAGATCACCCGTCAGGTGCGCGCCGAGATGGAAATGATCGGTGTGGACCCCGGTGAGGAGAAGATCTCCGAGATCGTGGAGAACCGCTTGCTTGACGAGATCCGCCGCGGCGTACAGACCATTCAGTACCAGGTCGTGACCCTGCTGACCACCAACGGTCAGGCTCCCTTTGTTACCGTATATATGTATCTTGGCGAGGCCAAGGACGAGAATCTCAAGCGCGACCTTGCACTCATTATCCGTGAGGTGCTGGAACAGCGCTATGAGGGCGTGAAGAACGAGGCAGGCGTTTACGTTACGCCCGCATTCCCCAAACTCATTTACGTGCTGGAGGAGGAGAACATTCACGAGGATTCTCCCTACTGGTCGCTCACCCAACTGGCGGCAAAGTGCACCGCACGCCGCATGGTGCCCGACTACATCTCCGAAAAGGTGATGAAGAAACTCAAGGTGGACGACAACGGCGACGGACAGTGCTATACCTGCATGGGTTGCCGCAGTTTCCTGACTCCTTGGGTGGACGAGAACGGCAAGCCGAAGTACTACGGCCGCTTCAATCAGGGCGTGGTCACGATCAACCTCGTGGACGTTGCGTGCAGTTCGCTCACCGCAGTGGACGTGCAGACGCGCTTCTGGAAGATTCTGGACGAGCGTTTGGAACTCTGCCACCGCGCACTGCAGTGCCGTCACGAGCGCCTTGAGGGTACGCTCTCGGACGCCGCCCCCATTCTGTGGCAGTACGGCGCGCTTGCAAGACTGGAAAAGGGCGAGCCCATCACCAAACTGCTTCACGGCGGTTACTCCACCATTTCGCTTGGCTACGCAGGCCTTTGGGAGTGTGTATACGCCGTGCTTGGCAAGAAACTGACCGATCCCGAGGGCGAGGCCTTCGGTCTTGAGATCATGAAGCGTCTCAACGCCGCGTGCAAGCGCTGGCGCGACGCCGAGAATATCCACTATTCGCTTTACGGCACTCCTCTGGAATCCACCACCTACAAGTTCGCCAAGTGCCTGCAAAAGCGCTTTGGCAAGATCCCGGGCGTGACCGACAAGAGTTACATTACCAATTCTTATCACGTGCACGTGACCGAGGAGATCGACGCCTTTGACAAACTCGCGTTCGAGGCCAAGTTCCAGGAGCTCTCTCCCGGTGGCGCGATCAGCTACGTCGAGGTGCCCAATATGCAGGACAACCTGGATGCCGTGCTGGAAGTGATGAAGTTCATCTACGACAACATCATGTACGCCGAACTCAATACCAAGAGTGACTACTGCCAGATCTGCGGCTTTGACGGCGAGATCCAGATCGTCAAGGACGACGGCAAACTCGTTTGGGAGTGCCCCAACTGCCACAACCGCGATCAGAACAAGATGAACGTGGCGCGCCGTACCTGCGGCTACATCGGCTCGCAGTACTGGAACCAGGGACGCACGCAGGAGATCCAGGAGCGCGTACTGCATCTGTAATATGAATTACGCAACCATCAAAAAACGCGATATTGCCAATGGCCCCGGGGTGCGCGTCTCGTTGTTCGTTTCGGGTTGCACCCATCACTGCCCCGGCTGCTTCAACGCTGACACGTGGGATTTCGCTTATGGCGAACCCTTCACGCCCGAGGTGGAGGAGGAACTGCTGGCAGCGATGGCGCCCGACTATATCAAGGGTCTCTCTCTTCTTGGCGGCGAGCCGTTTGAGCCCTCGAATCAGCGCGCACTCGTTCCGTTTTTGCGCCGCGTGCGCGAGGTCTTCCCCCAAAAGACGGTCTGGTGTTACAGTGGGTTTACGCTGGAGGAACTCACGGGCACGAGCCGCGCGCGTTGCGAGGTGACCGACGAGATGCTCTCGATGCTGGACGTACTGGTGGACGGACGCTTCGTGCTCGCAAAAAAGAATATCCGACTGCGCTTTCGCAGCTCGGAAAACCAGCGCCTGATCGATTTGAACGCCACGCGAGAGTGCGGCGAGATCGTGCTCTGGGATAAATAACAAAATAACACCCGCGCTAATCGGCGCGGGTGTTATTTTATTCGATAAGCGGAATTTAAAAAGTATAAAATGGAAAAGAGAATGGCGCCAAGTAAAAATATTTTTCCGTTTTTGAAAAAAAGGACTTGACAAAGCGGTTGCGTGGGTGTATAATGATGTCACAACACAGTCAACGGAGGATTTCTGATATGGCAAAGACAACGACAAGCAAAAAGCCCGCCGTCTCTATGGTGGGTGCCGACGCCGCCGACCGCAAAAAGGCATTGGAGACCGCACTCAAGCAACTCGAGCGCGATTTCGGTGCGGGCACGGTGATGAAACTGGGCGAGAACGCACACATGGAAGTGCAGGCGGTTCATACGGGCTCGCTCGCGTTGGATATGGCACTCGGCATCGGCGGTGTACCGCGCGGCCGTATCATTGAAATTTTTGGCCCCGAGTCCTCGGGTAAGACCACGGTGGCACTGCATATCGTGGCCGAGGTGCAGAAAACGGGCGGCCAGGCCGCGTTTATCGACGCGGAGCACGCGCTCGATCCCGTCTACGCCAAGGCACTTGGCGTGGATATCAACAACCTGCTCGTGTCCCAGCCCGACTGCGGTGAGGACGCACTGGATATCACCGAGGCGCTGGTGCGCTCGGGTGCGGTCGACGTGGTCGTGATCGACTCGGTGGCGGCGCTCGTGCCCCGTCAGGAGATCGAGGGTGATATGGGTCAGAGCCAGGTCGGCGTGCAGGCGCGTCTTATGTCGCAGGCCATGCGTAAACTCTCGGCAGTGATCTCCAAGAGCAACGCGGTGGTGATCTTCATCAACCAGTTGCGCGAAAAGGTCGGCGTGATGTACGGCAACCCCGAGACCACCACGGGCGGTCGCGCACTTAAGTTCTACGCTTCGGTGCGTATCGTCGTGCGCAAGACCGGGCAACTCAAAAACGGCAACGATATTTACGGCAACCACGTCAAGTGCAAGATCGTCAAGAACAAGGTTGCGCCCCCCTTCAAGGTGGCCGAGTTTGATATTCTGTACGGCAAGGGCATCTCCCGTGCGGGTGAACTCGTGGACATCGGCCTTGCACTGGACGTGATCCAGAAGAGCGGCTCCTGGTTCTCCTACAACGGCGAGCGCTTGGGACAGGGTAAGGATAACATTCGCAAGATCTTGGAGAGCAATGCGGCACTGTTTGCCGAGATCGACGAGAAGATCCGTGCGCGCTTCGGTGAACTGGGTGCGCCCGAGGAGACCTTTGACGTAGAGGACGAGGACGAAGAATTTGATCTGCGTGCCCTCGGCATGGACGATGAAGGTTGATAGAGAAGCAGACCGCGCAAGGGTGCTTCGTGTGCGCGCCGCCGACGGCGGCGCGCGCCTTTGTATCACGCTGGAACTTTCGGACGCCGAGGGTGCGTGGCACGAAACGCTTACCGTGTTTGCCTCGCGTTTATCGCGCGCGCCGCAGATCGGCGAGATAGAAAAGGAGGAACTTTCGCAGTTGCGGCGTGAAGCGGCACTGTGTGAGGCGCTTGCCATGGGACTTCGCTCGTTGGGCGCGGGCGGCGGCTCCGAGGAGCACCTCGCGCGCAAACTCCGCGCACGAGGCGTAGCGCCGCAGACCGCAAAGGAGGCCACAAGGGAACTCGCACAGCGTGGGTACCTAGACGAGGAGGCCGCCGCCGTGCGCGAGGTCGAGCGGGCACTGTCAAAACTTCGCGGCAATCGGCGGATTCTTGCCGAACTTCGCACCAAAGGCTACGGTGAGGACGCCATGAATGCCGCCCGTGAGCGGCTGTCGGGCGAGGACAGCGTGGCGCGCTGTCGGCGTCTTTTGCAAAAAAAGCGCCGAACGGTGCGAGAAAACGAGGAGAATGCGGACAAGCTGATCGCCTCTCTTATGCGCTACGGCTATACGGTATCCGAGATCCGCGCGGCACTGCGAGCCGAATTGGAAGATGAATAAAAAAGGACTTTCCCGCGGGAAAGTCCTTTTTACTTATTTATGATACTTCGAGCCGTGCAGGATCGACAGACTGCGGTACACGGTCTCCAACAGCAGCACGCGCATGAGTTGGTGCGGAAAGGTCAGTGCCGACACCGATAAGCGTTCGTTTGCCGCTTGCTTCACGCGCGGGGCAAGGCCGTGCGAACTGCCGATGACGAGGCACAGATCCGAACTTTGCGACATGGCGTTCTCAAGGAGCGTTGCCAGTTGCTCCGAGGAGCGTTGCCGTCCCTCCACGCAAAGCGCCACCACAAAGGCGCGCGGCGGTATGGCGGCAAGGATCGCATCGGCCTCCTTTTCAAGGGCGGCGGCGATCTCGGCGGCCCCTGGGTTGTCTGCCACGCGGCTTTCCTTTAATTCCGTGATCTCCACCTTGGCATACGCGCCAAGGCGTTTTGCATACTCCGCTACGGCTTCACGCAGGTAGGATTCCTTCAGCGTACCGACGGTGATCAACTTGATGTGTAGCATACTCTCACCTCTCGGTTCTCTCAGCGCAAATATTGCAGGACGAACAGATCCAGCGCGTCCAGCAAAAACGTCAGCACAAGCGGGAAGATGACCGTCATCATCCAGCGTGATCTTTCCAGGCGCTGCTCACCGTCCTCAAGGAAGGCACGCTTTTGCTCCTCGCTCCACGCGGGATCCAGTTGCTCGGGCGTGAGCCCCTTGCGGTACAGAAAGCGGTTATAAATGAGATACGCCAGTACAAACCCAAAGAGCAGCACGGTGTAAAGGAGCATCACCAAAAAGGAGTAAAAGGTCTCTCCCGTTCGTTCGGCAAACAGCAAAAGCGACTGGTAGAGTGCAAAGCAGAGCACCGAGTTTACAACAAGCAGCACAAGATAGCGCATACCCTTCTTGCTTGTTTGCGGATCGTTTTTAGGGGAACGTTGTCTCATGGTATTCCTCTCTTTTTTTCAATATGTGCCCTGACGGGTGATGTTATATCAGGCAAACGGCACCCTCGGGGCGAATGAGAAGCGGCATACAAGCCCCCTTGCCGAACACACCGTCAAGGAGATCGCAAAGTCCCGCCACGGCCGCGTGCGGCACAAACGCCTGAACGGTGCCCGCAAAGCCACCGCCGTGTACGCGCCACGCGCCGCCCTTGTCTTGAAGATACCCTTCGGCAAGGCAGAGCGCAAGAGAGAGTCCCTGTTCGTGTACGTTGGCATTTGTATAGACGTTTTGCAGATAACAGAACGAGGAGCGTCCCGAGGCCTTGACCACCTCAAGGAACGTGTCAAGATCGCCCCGTTGCAGAGCGCTTTTCTGCGCCGTTACGCGGTCATTTTCCGCAAAGAAGTGCATGGCACGCAAAATGGCGCGGTCGCCCACCGATTCCCGCAGTGCGGGGAGGGCCGCCAGCAGTGTGTCGCGGCTCACCTCGCGCAACACCTCACCGCCAAGGGCCTTTGCCACTGCCTTCATCTCGGCGGGCACGGCGGCGTAATCGGATGTGAGGTCCGCGTGATTGCCACCCGTGTTCACAATGCAAAGCGAATAGCCGTGTGCGGTTAGGTCAAAATCCTGTTGCTCAATCACGGGCGCGTTCTGCTTTTCGAAATCGATCGCCACGACGCCGCCCACGGCACACGCGACCTGATCCATGAGGCCGCAGGGCTTGCCGAAAAATACGTTTTCCGCATACTGTGCCAGTTTCGCGATCTCCGCATTTTCCACCCGTCCCCCGTTGTATAGGTGATTTTCGATGTTGCCGATCATCACCTCAAAGGCGGCAGAGGAGGAAAGCCCCGAGCCACCCGGCACGTTGGAGGTCGTGTATGCGTCAAAGCCGCCCACGGCGAATTCCTTGTTCAAAAATCCCACGCACATACCCGCCACAAGAGCGTCCGAGTGCGCAAAGCGCTCGGTGCGGGGGGCAGCGAAGGCGTCGATATCCACCACGTCCTCGGGGAACCCCTTGGAAGTGACGCGGATCACGCGATCCTCCCGCGCAGCGACCACCGCAATGATGTCCAGACACACCGACGCGGCGATCACGGCACCGCGATTGTGGTCGGTGTGGTTGCCGCCAAGTTCACTGCGCCCGGGCACGGAAAACAGGTGCAGATCACGATCTGTACCATAGTGATTTGCAAACTGTTCGATGGCGTCAAGATAGCGCGCGCGCTGTGCCGCTACCGCGTCCTTGCCGTAAAGTCGCGCAAGGCGCGCGTCCAGCGCGCCTTCGCGAACGTGTTGTATCAACTGCTTTTCTTGCATCTGTTCTCCTTATTCCAAGCCCATTTGTCCCATCAGCTTGCGGTTGAATTCCTCCGCGGTGTTGTAGCCCATCTTTTTCTGGCGGTTGTTCATCGCCGCGATCTCCAGAATGATGGCAAGGTTACGGCCGGGCTTGACGGGAATCGTGATGCTGGGCACCTTGATCCCCAGAATATCCACGGTCTCGCTGTCAAGACCCAGACGGTCGTACATCTTACCCTGCACCCAGGGCTCCAGATTGATCACAAGGTCAATGCGCTCCGAGTTCTTGACCGCACCCATACCGAACAGACGGCGCACGTCCACGATGCCGATGCCGCGCAATTCCACGTAGTGACGGATGATCTCGGGTGCCTCACCCACCAGGGTGGTAGCAGACACGCGCTTGATCTCCACCGCATCGTCTGCGATCAGACGGTGACCGCGCTTGACCAGTTCAATGGCGGTCTCACTCTTACCTACGCCCGAATCGCCGAGCAACAGCATACCCTCGCCGTAGACCTCCACCAGTACGCCGTGGCGCGTGATGCGGGGCGCGAGTTGCACGTTGAGGAAGGCGATCAGCGCCGCCATAAAGGCGCTGGTCTTTTCCTTGGTGAGGAGCAACGGCACACCGTATTCCTTGGCCGCCTCTACAAGATAGGGGAAGGGCTCAAGGTCGGTGGAAAGCACGAGTGCGGCAGGCGAGTGGCGCAGGAAATCCGCGATCTTGGTATTGCGCTTGTTCTCGCTTTGCTCTCGCAGATAATTATACTCCGCGCGACCGATGATCTGGATACGGGTGCGCTCAAAGTTCTCAAAAAAGCCCGCCAGTGCAAGCCCGGGGCGGTTGACCTCGGCGTTGGAGATCAGAATGCTTTCGGCGTCGCTTGGCAGATAGGCAGTCCCCAGATGAAGTTCGTTCATGATACGTGCGAGTGTGATATGATACTGTTCGTGCATGGAGTGCTCCTCCTCGTGTTGAGAATAGTATTTACTCTATTATACCATATAGGACACCGCTTTGAAAAGATATTTTCGTACTATTTTGTGCAAAGTTCGTGCCGAGTTACGCCCGTTCACAGAATATTCACAACTACATTGTAGAATAAAGGGGAACCAATCTCTTTATAAGGAGTTTTTATGAACAGACGGATTCACACACGCTTTGCGTGTCTGTTACTGGCCCTTGTTTTGTTGGTCTCTCTTGTCGGTTGCTCCTCGGGGCGCGAGGTACGTGCTTCGTCAAGAGCCGTCAAAACAGTGGCAACGGCGGGGAATATCGAGATCCGCTACGATGAGCTTTACTATCTTGCCATGACGCGCCTTGCCGAGTTGCGCGAGGAGCACGAGGGGGATGCGTGGGACGATGACGCCGTACGCGCGGAACTCACGGCTTTCGTCGAGCAGAATCTGCTCATTCGCCAACATGCCCTTTTCTCGCTCGCCGCAGAGTACGGTGTGGACCACGAGCGTGGGGAAGTGGCGGACAATATCGAATCCTGGATGGAGAGCGTGATCGAGGACAATTTCGACGGTGACCGCAAGGCCTATATCAACTCCCTGAATGAATCCTATCTCACGGATCATTACGTGCGTACCTTTATTGCCGCAGAGGACTACGTCGGTACCGAGATCATCAAGGAACTGCTTGCGCGCGAGGAAATCTCGGATTCGGACGAGGCGGCTCTTGAAACGGTTGAACGCGACTTTATCCGCACCGTTCAGGTACTTATCAAGAAAAACAACGGCAAAGACGACGCCACCAACCGCACCATTGCGGAGTCGATCGCGATGAAACTTGCCGCCATCACCGACGATACGGCACGCTATCTTGCCATGTGCCAGGAGATCGGCGGTGCGTACAATAACGATTACAGCGATACACTGGGCAACGGGTATTATTTCACCAAGGGTGAGATGGATCCTGCCTATGAGAAGGCCGCCTTTGATCTCCCCTTGTGGGGTACAAGCGGCGTGATCGAGACCGAGGACGGGTATTACGTGATCATGCGTCTGCCGCAGGACGAGACCTACGTCAAGGAAAACCTGAACACGCTCAAAAGTCAGATCTACTTTGCCGAACTCAATACGCGCGTCGAGCGCCGCTATGAGGAACTTCAAGCGTCCTTTGCGATGACGGAATACGGCGAGTCGCTGGATCTGCTCTCGCTCCCCACCATTGATGCCAACGGCGGTGAAACGGTGGTGACCGTGATCACGGTGGTGGTCATTGTGATCGCGCTGGGCGGTGCCGCGTGGGCGATCGCCGTGTTGCAAAAGCGCCATAAAGCCAAGAGAAAATAACCCCGTTACGGGGCATATGCAAAAAAGCCGAGCAAATTTGCTCGGCTTTTTTGCTTCCCCTTGCAAAATTCGCTATAATATGATATACTATCTTTGTATACACTTTTATTGCGAGCGCGCTCGCGGAAGGAAGGCCCAAAAGATGCAAAGAGTTTCCAAGGAGAACTATTACCTGGATATTGCGCAGACCGTGGCGGAACGTGCCACCTGCCTGCGCCGTAAGTTCGGTGCTATCATCGTGAAAAACGACGTGATCGTTTCCACGGGCTATAACGGTGCACCCCGCGGCCGTCAAAACTGCAACGATCTGAATTTCTGCTACCGCGACAAACTGCAGATCCCGCGCGGTGAGCGTTACGAACTGTGCCGCTCGGTGCACGCCGAGCAGAACGCCATCATCGCCGCACCCCGCGAGCAGATGCTGGGTGCTACGATGTATATGGTCTGCGTCGATCCGAACAGTGGCGACGTGATGGGGGGCGTGAACTCCTGTATGATGTGCAAGCGTGTGATCCTCAATGCGGGCATCGAGCGCCTGGTCGTGCGCGACAGCAAGACCGAGTACCGCGAGATCCTGACCGCCGATTGGATCACCGACGACGATTCGCTCAACGGCAAACTCGGCTACTGATATGAAAAAACTTTGTTGTCTTGTGCTCCTCTTTTCCCTTGCACTGTCGCTTGTTGCCTGTTCGGCGCGCTTTGAGCGTGACGGGGACGGCTTCGGCTATACCAATGAGAAAAGCGGCGTGCACTATACCGTGCTTGGCACCGCTTACGAGGCGGCGCGCGCAGGCGAGCCCGTGGGCGAATATCGGGATCGCAAGCATGACGTGACCAAGACCTTTTACGAGATCCCCGGGCTTGACGTCGCGCAATTCGTGACGGACGGATCGGGTGCCGTTTACTGTGCCGATGACGTTCTGCCGAACGTGGCGGACTTCACGCTGACCGCGCTCCATATCTGCGAGGAGGACGCCATCAGTTTGGAGATCGCGCGCATCACGGAGAGCACCACGCTCACGGCGTTGCGGAGTGCCTGGCTCACGGGGGAGGAAACTGAACTGCCGCTTGACAGGGCGAGCCGCTCCCGCCGCATCAAGTTTGAGGGCGCGGAATATCCCAATATCTACTACTGCGTCAGCTTTTTCGTCTACGAAAACGGTGACGGATATCTGTATCTGGCCGAAGAGCGCCGCGCTGTGGCACTCTCAGCCGAGTTGGTGGCCGCTTTGCTTGCGACCGAGGGGGTGGCACAGTGACGTCCCTCACGACCGCTCTGCACGAGCGTACCCACGGGGAGACGGCGGCACCGCGCCGCGTACTCTTCGTTTGCACGGGTAATACCTGCCGCTCGCCTATGGCGGCGACGATCCTTTCGCACAAAGCTGCGCAAGAGACGCCCTGTCGCTTCGTTGCCGAGTCTGGGGGATTGTTTGCCGCCGAGGGTGAGCCGATGACACCGCACGCCGTGCACGCTCTTGCCGCGCTTGGTATCGAGCCGCCCGCGCATCGCGCCAGAAACGTGACCGAGGAACTTGTGAACGCCGCCGACGTGGTGGTGGGGCTCACCGCCTCGCACGCGATGCAACTGACGATGCGCTATCCGCACGCGGCCACCAAGATCGTGACGTTGCCCATGGATATTGCCGACCCCTTCGGCGGTGACGCCGAGGTCTACGCGTTTTGTGCCGAGCAACTTTCGTTTGGCATCGAACTTGCCTTTTTCGGGGAGGAACCGTGATGCCGCAACGCGTAAAGAAGGAGCATCTGGCCCCCATTGCCGCGCTGGAGGCGTGCGTGTTTCACGCCCCGTGGAGCGAGGAATCACTCGCATTACTCACGGGCGAGACGGCACTGGGCTTTGTGATGATGGAGGGGGATACCGCGCTTTGCTACGGCGGTATGCTCACCGTGCTTGACGAGGGGCAGATCACCAATATTGCCACGCACCCCGCACACCGCCGTCGCGGTTATGCCGCGCGCGTGCTCGAGGCACTGCTTGCTGCCGCGCGTGAACGCGGTCTTGTCGAGGTCACGCTGGAGGTGCGCGCTTCCAATGAGGCCGCCATCGCGCTCTACGAACGCTACGGCTTCCGCACGGTCGGCAGACGCCCCCGCTTTTATACACACCCCGTTGAGGACGCACTGGTGATGTCCTGCAAGACGGGAAGTAATGGAGAGTAACTATGTACATTTTAGGAATGGAAAGTTCCTGTGACGAAACCTCCGCGGCGGTTGTCCGCATGGAGGAGGGAAAACGGGAGATCGTTTCCAACATCGTGGCTTCGCAGATCGAGACGCACCGTCTGTACGGCGGCGTCGTGCCCGAGATCGCAAGCCGCGCACATATCGAAGCCGTAACGGGCATCACAAAAGAAGCGCTGGATAAGGCGGGGATCTCACTCGGCGACCTTGACGCGATCGCCGTGACCGCGTTCCCCGGGCTCATCGGCGCACTGCTCGTGGGCGTGAATTTTGCCAAGTCACTGGCCTTTGCCAACCGTATTCCGTTGGTGGCGGTCAATCACATCAAGGCGCACGTGGCGGCGGCATATCTGTCGGACCCCGCCCTGGAGCCACCTTTCCTTGCGGTGGTGGTGTCGGGCGGACACACGTCACTGTTTGAAGTCAAGAGTTATACGGACTACTGCTTGATCGGTACCACCCGTGACGATGCCGCAGGCGAGGCGTTTGACAAGATCGGCCGCGTGATCGGGTTGCCCTATCCCGGCGGTGCGGCACTGGACAAGCTTGCGTACGAGGGCGATCCTCACGCGATCAAACTCCCGTCCCCCGCGCTCGGCGGCGATACGTTGGACTTTTCCTTCAGCGGTCTCAAGACCGCCGCACTCAACTATATCAATACCACAAGGCAAACGGGTGGCGAAGTGAACCGCGCCGATCTTGCCGCGTCCGTGACCGCCGCGATCGTGAAGGGCGTAGCCGCCAAGACCGATGCCGCGCTTGCGCGCACGGGATATGACCGCGTGGTGCTCGCGGGCGGCGTGGCCGCCAACTCACACCTGCGCCGCGCTCTTGACGGGGTGGCGACCGCGCGCGGCGCGCGCCTTTCGGTCCCGCCCGTGTCGCTTTGCGGCGACAACGGTGCCATGGTCGGCGCCGCGGGCTACTACGAGGTTCTCGCAGGAAATTTTGTGGGAACCGACCTCAACGCCAGCGCCGAGGAGCCCACTTTTTAAAAGTTGGGACAGTTGAATTTTTGTCAAGAGGTTTTGAAAAAAAGTTCAAATTCGGCGTTTTGGATAAATCTGTAAAAAATCGCCGTTTTCCACAGAACTTTTCCACAGGGGTGTGGAAAAGTGCCCGAATTTGCCGTGCGAGTGCTATAAAACAGGCGGGAAATGCCAGTTTCTGTGGAAAAAGATGTTGAAACTGTTGATAACTCGCGCTGTGGAAAACCAAGAAAGTGTCACGGGTGTGACGATTTGTGGCTTGTGCAAATCACCAAAAATGAGAGAAAATCGGGAAAAAACCGAGAGAAACCCGAGAGAGAACCGATAAAAAACCGAGAGAAAAACGAGGGAAAAACGAGGGAAAAACGATGGAAAAAGAAGTGCAAAAAAGGGATATGGACGAGGGCAAGGAAAAGAATATTTCTGTGAGCCCCGCCGTGATCAAACGACTGCCCCGCTACTTCCGTTATCTGCGTGAACTCATCCGAGAGGGAAAACTGCGCATCAGCTCAAGCGAGTTGTCCGAGCGTATGCGCGTGACCGCCTCCCAGATCCGTCAGGACCTGAACTGCTTTGGTGGCTTTGGTCAGCAGGGCTACGGCTATAACGTCAATTATTTGTATGCCAAGATCTCCGAACTCCTTGGTGTGGGCGATGGCTTTTGCGCCGTCATCATCGGCGCGGGCAACCTGGGCCGCGCTCTGGCGCGCAATCCGATGTTTGAAAAGCGCGGCGTGGACGTGATCGGTCTGTTTGACGTGGATCCCGTCGTGGTGGGCCGCCAGGTCGGCACGCTGACCGTGTCGCACATGGATACGCTGGAGGCGTTTTTTGCCGAGAATCGCGTGGATATCGCCGTGCTGACACTGCCCAAGCCCGAGACGCGTGAGGCGGTGCAACGTCTTGCCGCACTCGGTGTGCGCGGCTTCTGGAATTTCACGGGGGTGGAAGCAGAACTTGCTTGCCCCGGCGTGACCGTGGAGAACGTGCATCTGGGCGACTCGCTGATGACGCTTTGCTACGAGCTTCGTGAGCAGAACAACGAGGAGGACGTATGAAACTGCAATTTTGTTACGGCTCGCGCGTGACGGTGTTGCCGTCGGCCGTTGCCGCACATATCGATAAGGCGACCAAGCGAGATATCAGGGTCCTGTTGGAACTTGCCGCCAACCCCGACGCCGACGAGGGTGCGATCGCCTCTGCCGCACACGTGAGTGCGGCAGAGGTGGCGTCTGCCATCGCCTTCTGGCGTGGGACGGGCGTGATCGAGGCCGTGGAAGACGGCGAGCAGGCAACGCCTGCAAATGAGAGCGCCGCGGCGGGTGCTCCCCCGGTCGCGCCTCCCGCGCTCGCGGAGGAGGGGTT